>NZ_LGIA01000162.1 GCF_001270965.1 Sunxiuqinia dokdonensis
GGGTTTGTTGATTCATTTTTATTCTGGTTTACTATTTTTCAATTTTAACCACAGAGAACACCAAGTTGAGCACTGAGTTCCACGGAGTACAGTTAAGGATATTGAAACTATTTTGTCTATTTCCATTTAATTTGAAATTTTAAACTCAGTGTTCTCTGTGTAAACCTCCGTGTAACTCTGTGGTTAAAAAACTATTGGTTGCTTGCAGACATGAGTGCCATAAACACATCCTCAATTCCCGGATTGGTTTCAAAGACTTGCAGTTTTCGGTGTTTTTTGCTCATCAGGTAATGTTCCAGTTCAACGGCTTCCATCGCATCGTCAACCGGTGTCACATGTACAAATTGTCCGAAAGCATAGGCCGTTTCCACCTTTTCCCAGGCACGCAGGTCGTTGATTAACCGGTACATCTCTTCGGAGCGGGCAGCCAGCAAGGCTCGGGGGTGGTTTTCCACAATGCGGGCCGGGCTGTCTATTCGCAGGATTTCACCTTTTTGCATCAGCGCCACACGGTCGCACAGGCTGGCTTCGTCCATGTAGGGTGTTGAAACGAGGATGGTGATTCCTTGCTGTTGAAGCTTTTTCAGCATGTCCCAGAACTCTCTTCGAGAAACGGCATCCACGCCTGTGGTGGGTTCGTCGAGTACCAAAATCTTCGGTTTGTGAATCAATGCGCACGACAGGGCCAACTTCTGCTTCATTCCACCTGACAGTTTACCGGCCAGTCGGGTTTTGAACGGTTCAATCTGCACGTAGATGTCTTTGATCAGCTCGTAGTTTTCGGCAATGCTTGTCCCGAAAACAGTCGCGAAAAATTCCAGGTTTTCCTCCACGGTCAGGTCCTGGTAAAGCGAGAAGCGACCCGGCATATAACCAACCAGGCGGCGAATCTTTTTGTAATCCCGCACCACATCCAGCCCACTCATCTCCGCTTCTCCTTTGTCTTGGATAAGCAAAGTCATCAAGATGCGCATGAGTGTGGTTTTTCCAGCCCCGTCCGGACCGATCAGACCGAAGAGCTCTCCTTTTTTTACCTCAAAGGAGATGTTTTTCAGCGCCTCGGTTTTGTTGTAGGATTTTGATATGTTGTTGACTTTGATCATTTTCGCTTCGAAATTTCAAGTTTCAAGTTTCAAGTTCCAAGTTGACTTTTCGCTGACTGGTGGATCAAGTTGAAAACGTGTTGCTGGCAGCTAGCGACTAGCTGCAAATGCCAACTGAGACTGACTATTGCTTACTCGAATCTCACTTCGCCGGGCATTCCGATTTTCAGGCGGCCATCGTTTTTAACCGCCACTTTCACCGCATAAACCAGCTTGACCCGTTCTTCTTTGGTTTGAATGATTTTGGGAGTGAACTCTGCTTCTGAGGAGATCCACCGGATCTCACCAGCCATCGTTTGGTTTTCCGTTTTATTGTGGTCAATCACTACTTCAACCTGCTGTCCCAGTCGGATACTGGGCAGTTGTGCACCGCTAACATAAACGCGCAGATCGAGCTCCGACAGGTCTCCGATTTTCACAATCGCTTTGCCGGGAACAGTCATCTCTCCCAGTTCTACATATTTCTCGAGGACTACACCACTGGTCAAACTGGTGATCAGAGATTTTTCCAATTGATCGCGGGTAATGGACAACTGAGCATCAAGAACTGCCAACTCACTGTTGATGGACAAAAATTGCGTTTCCAGGCTTTCCAGTTGTTTTTTTAACACCCGCATCTGCCCGTCTACATCGTCCACCTGTTGTTGGGTGGCGGCTTGGTCGGCAAAGAGCTTATGAATGCGCTCCTGCTGTATACTCAGGTTTTGGATCTGTTCTTTTTGGACTTCAACCTGAGCCCGTAGGTTGGCTTTTTTGGTCGTCACCGCTTGCTGTTGCGCATGCTGTTGTTTAATCTGCAAACTCAGTTGGGTGGTATCCACTATAGCGAGTAGATCGCCGGCATGAATTTCATCCCCCAGTTCCACCGAAAAGTCGATAATCTTACCAGCAAGCTCTGAAGAAATAATCGTTTCGTCGGTTTCGAAGTTTCCATAGGCATCGGACTGCCCATCATCATTGTTGCACGATAGCAGTGCAAGCATTCCCATTCCTATTAAATATTGAAGTTTCATGTATTGCTGATTTAATCGTTCGTTCCCTGAATGTTTTGGTAGTTGATTTTGGCAGCTTCCAACTGCACTTTATGCGTTTCGAATGTGATCCGGGCGCCCATCTCTGCATTTAAGTCTTGTAAATAGTCTGATGCTGTAATTGTTCCGTTTTCAAGCTTTGAGGCAGCACTTTTCGTAATCTGCTCCTGCAGTTCAATGAGCTCCCGGTCACTTTCGAGTAGGTTTTGTATTTGTTGAATTTTTCGGAATTCCCCGTCCAGGGCGATGTTGATTTGGCGCTCAAACTGTTGCTGCTGCGTGCTGACCAGTTGTTGCTCAAGCTGAATCACTTCGCGCTCGCGCCGGGTGTTCTTCCAGTCGAAAACGGTCCAGTTAACACCCAGTCCAACCAAATAGAAAGCGTCAAACTCATCGTTCAGCATATTCAGTCCGGGGCGTCCGTAGCCCGCTTGCCCAAAGCCAAATACCTTGGGGTTTCGTTTCTTTTGAAGCAGATCGGACGAAGCTGCGAGCATATTGGTCTGTTTTTCAAACAAGCTCAGCTCGGGCCGGTTGAGTTCGCCCGCGAGGCTGATATCGTTGGTTTCAATCACCAGATTTTGCAAATTGCTCAGTTCCTTTCCGGTTAGTATGGCCAGCGCCGACAGCACGGTTTCGCGCCGCGACTGCAGCTCTATTTGCTGTTGCCTGATTTTGACCAGCTCAGCCAAAATTTGATTCAGTTCCGACTGCAACAATGTTCCGTTTTTTACAGCCGAGTCCATCTGTTTTTTCCGCGCGTCCAGTGTCTCTTGCTTTTTCTCCAACAGGTCGAGGTTTTGTTGAATCAAAAAGCTGGTAAAAAACAGGCTGTTCACTTGTTCCCTTATTTTGTAGAGTTCCACTTCTACACTTTGCTGATTTGTTCTCTCCTTTGCCTTCTCCAAAATTTCATTGGCTTTGGTCAGTCCGCCATCCCAGATGTTCTGTTTCACATCCAGGTAGAGTTTGTACTGGTCTTTGGCTACTTCAGGAATATCGACTGACGGCAGGCTCAAGCCAATTTCGGTCACATCCGATTGATAAGTTGCCTGGACATTCAAACCAACTTGGGGCAGAGAATTGGTCCGGTTGTTGTCCAGCTTCAGCTCCGACATTTGCTTGTAAATGGCCTGTTGCTCCAACAGCGGATGGTGCGCCCTTGCCCATTGCTGGCAGTCGTTCAGTGTCACCTGTTGCTGTGCCACTACCAGTTGAGCCGGGAGCAACAGCCACAGAAACAATAGTCTCCGATTCTTCATTGTGTTTCGTTTTTTTTATTTCAATTCCGGTGTTATGGCCCTGAGGACAAATTGTTTCACCTCTTGCTTACGCTCGTCGAAAAAGGCCTGGGTGGCCTGTTTATCTTCATCGAAAAGGACAAAATGGATGATTGGTTTTGCGGCAAAAGGGAAAATGCACATGGAAAGCACATGCACCACGAGGTGTTGCGGATTCATTCGAATAATCTCGCCACGGTCCATCGCTTCTTCAATTATTTCAAAAATCGGGGCGGGCGAAAAGCCATGTTTCAACACCAGCTTGAAAAACATGGACGGATCGCGGTTGACTTCTTTTAAAATAAAAGCCGGCAGGTATGGGTGTTTCATCAATAAGCTTAAGTAGGTGTCGATTACCTGTTCCACTTTCCATGCAAAAGCTTGATCGCTTTGGAAGATTTCTCCAATTTTTGGAAAAGCCAAGCCGATGATTTTGCTGAAAATGGCATCGAAGAGTTTGTCTTTGCTTCGGAAGTAGTAATGGAGTAAGGCTTTGTTTATACCAGCTTCATCAGCTATTTCCTGCATCCGGGCTCCCTCCATTCCTTTTTTTACGAACACATTTTTGGCTGCGTCTAAAATTTTGTCTTCCGTGTTGTCTTTTTTTGTATTCATTCGATTTGAGTTTTACGAGTTCAGAAATAGAAAAACTTCCAATGATTAACCAAATAGTTAAACTATATGGACAAAAGTAATGGCTTGGAAAATAATATGCAAGTATTTTAACCAGAAATTTTAACCAAACGGTTAATTTTCTTTTCTCTGATTTTTTTTGGTCGCTTTTTCAGAATGTTAGCGGGCCTGTGTCGAGCAATGAATAAATTCGTTTACAGGTATTCCAGATTTTACTATCTTCACGATTCAACTAAATTACTACGAATGAAAAAATTAAAACTCCAGAAACACGGCTTGCTGATTCTTCTTGCGAGTGTGTTTGTTATTGGCGCTTGCCAACCGAAAGAAGAAGAAAAAGGGTGGATTCAACTTTTCAATGGGAAAGACCTGAACGACTGGCAAATAAAAATTACCGGACATGATTTGGGCGAAAACTACAACAACACGTTTCGGGTTGAAGATGGCCTGTTGAAAGTGCGTTACGACGAGTATGAAACTTTCAACGGTGAATTTGCGCACCTGTTTTACAAGCAGAACTATTCGCACTACAAAATGCGAGTCGAGTATCGGTTTGTTGGCAATCAGGTGACCAATGGGCCAGGATGGGCTTTTCGAAACAGCGGGATCATGATTCACGGGCAAAGCGCCGAAAGTATGGAGAAGTACCAGGATTTTCCGACGTCAATTGAGGTGCAGCTGCTGGGTGGAAACGGAACCGATGAGCGCTCGAACATGAACCTGTGCACGCCGGGAACCAACGTAGTGATGGACGGCGAACTGGTGCTTGACCATTGCACCAATTCCAGCTCGAAAACTTTTCATGGCGATGATTGGGTGACAGCCGAAATTGAAGTTTGCGGCGATTCCATCATCAAACATATCATTGACGGACAGGTGGTGATGCAGTATTCGCAACCCCAATTGGATGAGCGGGACCCCACTTATCAGAAGTTGTTGCCCGCCGACGGAAATAAACTGCTGAAAGGCGGTTCCATTTCGCTGCAAGGCGAAAGCCATCCCGTTGATTTCAGAAAAGTTGAACTGCTGAATTTGGGTGACGACTGCGAGTAGATTCGCTTCGTGCGTCAATCGCATCCCGATAGAAGTTCATGGAATCAAGCTACCGTAAAAAGCGAAATTCGTCTTTTACGGTAGCTTCGTGTTGAACACCATGCTGATCATTTTTTAACAAACAAGTTCAGGGACGTCTTGTTGTGTTATAGACAAAATTGCGATATGAAGATTGAAGTCAATAAAACGGCGCCAGCCTATCACGAAACACAGATTTTGATCCACGCACCGGCTGCGAAAGTTTACAAGGTGCTTAGTGCGGTTAATCATTGGCCGCAATGGCAGAATGATGTAACTGATGCCCATTTGGAAGGTTCGGTTGCGCCAGGCAAACAATTTGTGTGGAAGGCCAGAGGATTTAAAATCAAGTCGGAAATTCACACAGCCAGTCCTCCTTCAGAGTTGGGTTGGACGGGCAAAATGCTATGGATTAAAGCCATTCACAACTGGACCTTGATTGCAGAAGGGCGCTCAACGCGGGTGGTCGTACAGGAAAGTCTGAACGGTTTTTTAGCCGGACTGATGCAAAAGACACTCACCAAAGGCATGGCGCAAAACCTGTACGAACTGAAGCTGGAAGCTGAAAAGCCGGATTAATGGCCCAGCAGTGCTTTTTGTTTAAGCTGACGGTTCGCTTTGCGATTGGAGTAGTTCAGGATGAGCAGGGCCGAAGCAATAACCATCATGCCCAATACGGAAACCAGGTCCGGCGATTCGTCGGGGATGATCATCCAGCTTAGAATGGCACCCGCAACGGGGATCAGGAACTTCCAGGTGTTGAGCACCGAAACCTTGACACCCGGACGCTGCAACAGGCTAAACCAAATGGTAAAGGCAGCAGCCGACAAAAAACTCAACCAGCCCAGGGCCACAAAATATTCCACCGATACTGCTTTCAAACCATAACCTTCAATGGGGATGGAAATCAAAATCAGGCCAATTCCACCAAATAAAAGGGAGGAAGAACTGAGCACAGTGGGGGCCAGTGTTTTTGGCTTTTTAGCCACCCATACGTTCGAAAAGCCCGACGCAAAATTATTCAGCAACAACAAAGCAACGCCCAACATGCTGATTTTTACCCCCGAAGGCAGCTCGCTCCGACCGAGACTAATTACCGCTACTCCAATCACGCCCAGCAGAATACTGGTGCTTTTCAGCCAGTCCATTTTGTCATCGTGAAAACTGAAATGAGAAACGACCGAAATAAATAAAGGCGATGAGCCGATAATCATGGCGGCAATTGAGGCGGGCAGCAAGGCGATTCCCGAATAGAAAAACATGTATTGCACGACGGTTTGCAGCAAGGCGATCAGTAAAATGAATCGCCAGTGTTGCACCAATTGTTTCCGATAATTACGATAGTTATTGAAGTATAGCAACAACATGAGCCCTGAAAGTGTGAACCGCACGCCGGCGAACTGAAATGGGCTGTGATATTGCAAACCAATCTTCACCCCAACAAAGGCTGATGACCAAAGCAAGCTGGCTAAAATGGCCAGAAAAGTGGTATGGGAAATGATATTTTTCAAGTGAACTTGACTATTAATGACCTGTTTTTTGCTGATTACGCACCGGCGACTACGGTGTAAAACTCCGATTCAATAAAATATTGTTGGGCTAATGTCTGCAATTTTTCCGGCGTAATGTTCATCAATGTTTGGTAGTACTGTTCGTGAAAGCGGTGATCCAGTCCAAAGTCGGCCACCGAACGAAACGAATGGGCTTGCGCAAAAGGTCCGTCGAAATCGCGGATAAACTCACCCAGCAAATATTGTCGCACCCGTTTCAGCTCTTGTTCCGAAACCGGCTCATCGCGCAGCCGGTTCAACTCAGCAAAAATTTCAGAAATGGTGTCGTTCACATAAGTCTGATCCGTTTCGGTGGCAATCACCAGGTAACCAGCCTCACTTAAACTCAAAATCGAAGAGCCAATGCCGTAGGTGTATCCTTTTTCTTCGCGAATATTGGCCATCAGCCTCGAACTAAAGTAGCCGCCCAAAATGGTATTCAGCACCTGCAAGCCATGAAAATCAGGATGATCTTTTTTGACCATCAGGCAACCCACGCGAATGGCCGATTGGATGGCATCCTTCTTTTTGACCTGGTGTACTTTTTTGTCAGACGACTGAATCGAAAACGACGGAAGCACCATTTTTTCTCCCTGCCAATCATTATCGCCAAAATGTTGGTTGAGTAAGTGGGCCAGTTGCGCGTCGGTGTTGCCTGTTGCCAAGATCCGGCAATTACCCGACCGATAGAATGTAGTGTAGAAATCGTACAGATCATCCCGCGAAATGGCCTGAAAATCTTCTTTTTTGACTTTCTGCGAATAAGGATGCTGATTTCCGAAGAGCACTTCAGAAAACTTTTTTTGGCACAGCACCTTCACTTTTTTGTTTTCGAGTAGAAATCGCTGTTTGCGCCGGTTGATCAAGGTTTCAAACTCGTGTTGTTCGAAGGAGGAATGTTTGATCAGGTCTTCGATCACCGGAAGCAGGTGGGGGAGATGTTTATTCAGGCTGATCAAACTAATGGTTCCAAAATGGTGGTCAACCACAAACTGGATGTACGAACCGCGGAAATCCATGATTTCGGCAATCTGCGCACCCGAGTAGCGTTCGCTTCCTTCCTGCATCATCGCATTGGACAGTGCCGATTGCAAAGGTTTGCTCTCATGCCAAAGCCCGGCTTCAAAAATAAAATCGAGCCGGGTTACTTCCTGTGTTCCCGCATTCAATATGTGAACAGGCAAACCGTTGTCCAACGAAATGGCTTCCGGTAGAATAATCACTGGCTTGGCAGCCTCGTTTATCTTGGGTTCTATGGTGCGGTCGATCATTTTTTGGCTAGGTAATTTAATTGTGAGCAATTGGTCGGCTGAAAAAGCAGTTGAGCCTGCCGCAACAAATCGGCACTGGTTACCGACCGGTAAAGGTCCACTTGCTCATTGATGCGTTCGGCCCGGTCGATGTTTTCAAAATTGGCCAGCTCCTGTGCAATGTTCAGGTAGCTCATTTGCGAATAGATCAGGTTGGCTTCCAGCTTATTCTTAATTTTTTCCAGCTCCACAGCTGAAACCAATTCGTTTTGCATGATTTTTAGTTCTTTCCAAATGGCTGATTTGGCGGTGTCAATGCTCACGTCACCAGTCAATTTCCCCGAAACTATAAACAAGCCCGGGTCGTGATCACCCGAAACGTAAGCATCCAGTTCCACAAATAGTTTTTGCTCCTTAATCAAGCGTTGGTACATTCGCGAGCTGTTGCCATTGGACAACACGTCCGAAATCAGGTCGCAGACATAGTATTCGTATTGCCGGCGATCGGGCATGTGGAAAGCCAGGTAAATGGCTGTATCCGGTACGTCACGCTCGACCGTTTTCTCCCGAAACGCTGTTTGAATGGGTTCTTGCGGAAGGGCTACTTTGGCAACATTCCGGTTGGGAATCGATCCAAACCATTTCTCGGCTAGCTGAAGGCACTCGTCGGGGTTCACATGTCCGCTTAAAATCAGCGCCGCGTTGTCGGGTGCGTAAAATCGGAAGAAGAAATCCTTCACCTCCTCCAGGCTGGCATCGGCGATGTGACTGATTTCCTTACCAATGGTTTGCCACTGGTACGGATGAACCTGGTAAGCCAGCTCGCGCAACAACGGCCACACATCGCCATAGGGCTGGTTCAGGTTGCGTTGCTTGAATTCTTCAATCACCACGTTTTTCTGGATGTTTAGCTTTTCTTCCGAGAAGTCGAGTTCCAGCATCCGGTCTGATTCCAGCCAAAAGCCTGTTTCCAGGTTTTCCTTCGGAATGGTGAGGTAGTAATTTGTTAAATCGTTGGTGGTGTAAGCATTGTTTTCTCCGCCCGCGTGTTGCAGAGCTTCGTCGTAGTCCGGAATATTTTTAGTTCCACCAAACATCAGGTGCTCAAACAAATGCGCAAAGCCGGTTCGCTTTGGATTTTCGTCTTTTGCTCCCACGTGATAACAGACATCCAGCGCCACCATGGGCGTAGAATAATCTGGATAGATAAGTATTTGAAGCCCGTTTTCGAGCTGGTAACGTTGAAATTTGATCATAGATTAAAATGAGAAATTAGCCCCTTCAACAAGATCACGGCGCACTTGTTCATATTCTGAAATAATGCGTTCCATGACGTCAGCAACGGCTGGGATATCATTCAATTGTGCTGAAACCTGGCCGATTTCCAGTTCGCCTTCTTCCAGATCGCCTTCAAACATGCCGCGCTTGGCCCGCCCTTTGCTCAGGAGCTGTTTCAATTCTTCGGCATCGGCGCCACGCCATTCGGCTTCGTTTACCTGCTTGAAAAATTCGTTTTTGACCAGACGCACCGGAGCCAGCTTTTTCAAGGCCAATTTGGTTCCGCCTTCACCTAAACCGGCCACCAATTGTTTGAAGTTTTCGTGGGCCGACGACTCTTGCGTGAGGGCAAAACGTGAGCCAATTTGAACGCCGTCGGCGCCCAGTGCCATGGCTGCCAGCATGGCCCGGCCGCTGCCAATTCCGCCAGCAGCCAGCAGTGGAAGTGTGGTTGCTTTGCGCACGGATGGAATCAAGCTTATGGTTGTGGTTTCTTCCCGACCATTGTGGCCGCCGGCTTCAAAGCCTTCGGCGACAATCGCATCCACGCCTGCCTCTTCACATTTCACAGCAAAGGCCGTGCTCGAAACCACATGCGCCACCAAAATTCCGCGTTCCTTCAGCCAGCCAGTCCACTTTTTAGGACTTCCGGCGGAGGTAAAAACAATGGGGACTTTTTCCGCTGCAATCACGTCCATGATTTCCTCAATTTGAGGATACAGCAAAGGCACATTCACCCCGTATGGTTTGTTTGTGGCTTTCTTTGTTTTCTGAATGTGTTCCAGCAAGGTTTCCGGGTGCATCGAACCGGAACCGATGAGCCCCAACCCACCGTTGTTACTAACCGCTGAGGCCAGTTTCCAGCCGCTGCACCAAACCATTCCACCTTGAATAATCGGATATTGAATACCGAAAAGTTCTGTTATTTTGTTTTGCATTTTCGTTTACTCTTTTGATTGAACCTGACAAGAAATGCAGGCCCCACATAAAAACGCAAAGGTAGCACAAATGCTGCTGATAAGAAATGATGTCGGAAATACCTGAATGAAAAGAAGCCTGTGCGACGGCTTAGTCGAAATTTTTCGTTTTGAAATGCAAGTCGCGTTGAGGGAAAGGAATTTCTACCTTGTTTTCACGGAACTGGTGGTCAATTTCAAAACGCAGGTCGCTTTTGATGTTTTCAACCAAAAAATCATTGGCAGTCCAGAAGTACAGTTCAAAATCAAGCGATGATTCTCCAAAGTCTTTGAAGCGGACAAATGGTGCAGGAGTTTTTACAATCATCGAATGATTTTTTGCTGCTTCCAGGAGTATGCGTTCGACCAGCCGGACGTCGGAGCCATAGGCCACACCAACGCCCACATAAAAACGCGTGACATCGGCGTTGTGGCTCCAGTTGATGACATGCTGCCCGGTGAAACGCGAATTGGGAACGATGATGACGACATTGTCGCGGGTCAGAATTTTGGATACCCGGACGCCGATTTCCAGCACCCGGCCAACGACGCCTTCCATCTCCACCACATCATTCACTTTTACGGAGCCATCAAATAAAATAATGACACCCGAAAAGAAGTCATTGAAAATATGCTGCAAGCCAAATCCAACGCCAATCAATAGGGCTGAAACACTGGCAACCAGCAAGGTTACTTTGAACCCAAGAGAGCCGATGACAATGACGATGCCGACCATCCAAATCACATACTTAACGATTTGTAAGAAAGATTTTCCCCGGCCAATGTCGAGCTTTTTGCTGTCGATTCGTGAATCGAACCAATACTCAACGGCAAAGGATAAGCCACTAATCACATAAAGTATGATGAGGATGAGCAGGATGTTATACAGCTTAAACTGGAACTTCTCATCGGCATACAGCTCATAACCAAGAACGGAAGACACCTGGATGTCCAGCACTTTAAGGATCAGCAGGAAAAAGGTCGTCCAGATCAGCAACCGGCCGCCTTGGTATAAAAATCGGGTAAAGCGCGATGAAAGATGCTTTTCCGCACTCTGCCTGCTGATCAGTTTGCGAATGACACGCATGACAAAGAAACCAATGACCAGCAGTGCCACGATTAGTATCAAATCAATCAGGTTAAACTCAAAACCATCGGATTGAAACAAGATGATATTTTTCAAATTAGTCAGCATCGTCCATGTCAATAATAATGTTTTCCAATGCATTACTGAGATCGATCACCGAAATGTTTTGCGTGAGCTTTCCCATTTGGGAGATTGAAATATGCCCGGTTTCTTCCGAAACAACAATGGCAAAAGCGTCGGTGTTTTCTGTGATTCCCACTGCTGCACGGTGTCGTAATCCAAGCAGTGGGTTCAAATCCTCTTTGTTGGTTAGTGGCATAATACAGCGGGCCGCAGCAATTTTGTTCCGGTTGATGATGACCGCGCCATCATGCAAGGGCGTGTTCTTGAAAAAAATGGTTTCCAGCAACGCGTCCGAAATTCGTGCATTGATTTTCTCTCCCGTGCGGATGTAATCTTTTAATTCCGAATTTTGAGCGATCACCAGCAGTGCGCCGGTTTTGGTTTTGGCCATGTTTTCGCAGGCTCGCGAGATCATTTTCAGATGTTGTCCGGAAGCGGATTTGGCTTTCCCTGAAGTAAATAATTGCTCGATACTTAAAAAGCGGTTGACCTGCGGATTGCTGCCAATGAGCAGCAGAAAGCGCCTGATTTCGGGTTGAAAAACCACAATCAACGCCAAAATACCCACACCGATAAACTGGCCCATAAACGAACCCAGCAGTTCCATGTTGAGGGCGCGCACCAGCAACCAAAAAAGGTAAACAAGGAAAAGACCAATGAAAATATTGAAGGCAACGGTTCCTTTAATCAACAAGTACAGCTGGTAAAGCAGAAATGCAACCAGCAGAATGTCCAACACATCCAGAAACCGTAAAGTAATAAATAGACTCATAAATCAGCTACTTCTTTTAGCTTGGTAAAAATGCGAACCGACTCAACGGCTTCCTTCACATCGTGCACCCTCAAAATATCGGCGCCGCCCAACAAAGCCATGGTATTAGCCGTAATGGTTCCACCCAGGCTCTCTTCTGCCGAAACGTTCAGCAGCTTTTGAATCATGGATTTTCGGCTGACACCGGCCAACACCGGCAACTGAAAAACCTTGAAAGCATCCAGCCGGTTTAGTAGATCGTAATTGTGGTCCACCGTTTTGCCAAAGCCAAAGCCCGGATCAAGAATCACATCTTTTACGCCAGCCTTGGTTAGTTTGCGCACTTTTTCAGAAAAATATTTTGAAATATCCTTGATGATGTCTTCGTATTGCGGGTCATCCTGCATGGTTTGTGGCGTTCCCTGGATGTGCATCAAAATATACGGCAAATTCAACTTGCCCACGGTATCAAACATGTGGGCATCAAAATCGCCGCCCGAGATATCGTTTACGATGCAGTCGCCGCACTCGTCAACCACCCGCAGAGCAACCCACGAACGGAAGGTGTCAATGGAAATGGCGGCCTCGGGAAACCGTTTTTTCACGGCTGAAACGGCCGGCAACAGACGGGTCAGCTCTTCTTTGGTCGACATGATACCGGCTCCGGGACGCGTTGACATGGCACCAATATCAATAATGGAGGCGCCTTGTTCCAGCATTTGTTCGGCACGTTGCACCACCGCATCTTTGGTAGCATATTGGCCGCCGTCGTAAAAAGAGTCGGGGCTGACATTTAAAATCCCCATCACAATGGGATTACTTAAGTCGATCAGGCGACCATTCAGGTTGATCGTGTGTTTTCGTTTGAAAAACTTACTGGCAGAACTGGTGATCAACATACAACATAAGAATTTGATGAGTTCGACAATGGTTCTTACAAAAGTAAGATAAAGCCAACAAAATACGCATTTAATTTCTATTTTTATGGCTCAATTTTAAAAGCTGAACATGGAGAAAACCATTCAACAATACAATCATGTCATTGAAATTTGCGAAGATATCTTTTTAAAGAAAATGAGCGATTACGGCGTGGCATGGCGCATCTTGCGGCCCAGTTCAATGACCGACCAAATTTTTATTAAAGCCCAGCGTATTCGCAGCATCGAAATGAAGGGAACCATGAAAGTGGAAGAGGATGCCCGGTCGGAATATATTGGCATTATCAATTACTGCATCATGGCGCTGATTCAACTTGAAAAAGGCATTGCTGATGAGGACGACCTGACCAGGGAAGAAACTCACAAGCTTTACCTGGAATATTTTAACCAGGCCAAAAGTCTCATGCAAAATAAAAACCACGACTACGATGAAGC
>NZ_LGIA01000163.1 GCF_001270965.1 Sunxiuqinia dokdonensis
AAGGATTGACTAAATAAAATACCTGTTTGTACCGTCATAGCTGGCAAATTTTGTCATTCATCGTCATTTTTTTGTGATTGATCGTTTAAGAACAACTGAATGACCGCCTAATGACAATTGAATGACTATTTAATGACATTCGATTAGCTTGCGCATACTCCTTAAATAAACTTGATCGATGCTACTTTCCCGGTAAACGTCGCAAATTCCTCCGACAAGGCAACAAACTCATGCTTGGTGGTTTGGTTAATTCGGCTGAAAGGTTTGAGTTCAATAATTACCCGATTTTCTTTTAATATCCGTTTCCAGGTTCCAATCACCAGTCCGTGTTCAACCATGACCGGGTAGAAAATTCCATTTTTTGAAATCACGCTTGGGGAATATGACGGATCGAGCAAGGCGCTTCGATCTCGATAGGCAATAATATATTCATCGAAAGCGGGAAGCAAGAAGCTTGCCTGCTTAAGCCTGGTTTTTGCTACACGCTGCTCATTGAAAAAGTAGGTTTTTCCGTTGATTGTTTGCTGCTGAAACTCCGATTGAACAGCTTCCAATCCGGCACGTACGTCGGTCATTTTCAATCCCGACCACCACACAAAATCCTCCAGCGTGGCCGGGCTCCGGCTCGAAAAGTAACGTTTGGCTAGTTCGGCCAGTGCTTCATCGGTTGATTTTGGATTTGAAAGCGGCACAAATTCATCCATCAATACAAAGGTGAATTCCTTGTTTTTCCGCACACCAAAGCAAATCAGTTTTTCGAGTGCGGCTCGTTGCAGTATATGCGGCATGCGTTGTCCCGTGGTTCGAATCCCATTCTTTTCCAGAATTTGGGACAGTTCATTCCGGCTAAGTTCCCTTTTGTTCAGTAACGCATGATTCAATATTTTGTGGCTTTTGCTAAAGGTCTTTTCATCCAGCTCCAAATGGCGATGCCGACCGGCTCCCGCTTTGATCAATCGCGGGGCCAGCAAATCGAGCATCCACCGAATGTCGATTGCAGCGGCCAGGTGGAGTGTCCCCCGCATCAGCCAGCTGCGGACAATCTTTCGTTCGGCAATGGACTGTTCCACTTGTTTGTCGGTGATCCCAGGCGTTCGCAATCCAAGGGCCCACTTACAGCTGGTATAATCCTGGGCCTGCATGCCCCCGAGCCAGGCAAGTAATTCGTCCGGGCTGGTGAATTCACTCCCGGTCAGCTTTTGATTTACTAATCGGGCATGCACAATTCTTGTTCAGTCATTTGGTGGCGTTTTTATGATTGAATCGAGAGTCAATCAACGAATTAACAAATTAAAACCAGTTTGTCATAGGTATTGTGTACAAAATTACAGACGGATTGGGAGCCCAGCGCATACATTTGTGGATGATGATACCGGTATTGGTCTGTCAATAATCGATATATCGTTTATAGTAAACTAATTAACAAGCGCTTTTGAAGTTTCAAGACGAACTGCGATAACGAAGAAAAAACTAAACGATGAATTGCCTAAATTTAAAAAAACACATCAGGTATGCGCTTGTCTTCCTGATTTTCGCTCTTGGTGTCAGTTGGGAATCTCCAGCGATCCCTGCTCGTAAAACCTACAATTTTAATTCCTCGTGGAAACTGTTTGTGGGTGATGTGGAAGACGCTGAAAAGCCCGGTTTTGACGATTCAGCCTGGAAAGAAATCACCCTTCCGTATGCCTGGAACCAGAACGAAGCTTTCTTAAAGGACATTCGGGATTTGTCAACCGGGATTGCATGGTACCGCAAGACCTTTGTGCTTCCTGAGGGAAATGAAAGCAATAAGGTTTTCCTCGAATTTGAGGGCGTCCGTCAGGGAGGCGAGTTTTACCTGAACGGATCCCTGGTTGGCTTGCACGAAAATGGCGCAATGGCCGTGGGGCTGGATGTTTCGCGGTTGGTCAAGCCTTATCCAGCAAAAAATACGGTTGCTGTAAAAACCAACAACGATTGGGATTACCGCGAACGTTTTTTCAATCAAAAATATCAATGGGCCGACCGGAATTTCAATGCCAATTACGGTGGCATTCCCAAAAATGTTTTTCTGCACATCGCCGGCGAGGTGTACCAAACCCTGCCCCTTTATTCTTCGCTCGGAACAACCGGCGTGTATGTGTATGCCACAGATTTTGACATTGCAGGAAAATCGGCACAAATTCATGTCGAGTCGGAAGTGAAGAATGAAACCGCCGAAGCACAAGTAGTTGCGCTCGAAGTTCGGGTTGAAGAATTAGATGGTCGTGAAGTCGCTCGTTTTGAAGGTGTGCCCCGGATGGTTTCACCCAATGGGATGACGAAGCTGGATGCCTCAGAGGTCGTCGGCAACCTGGAGTTTTGGAGCTGGGGCTACGGTTATTTATATACCGTGAGATCACGTCTGCTCATCAACGGGATGGTGGTGGACGAGGTGCCGGTGAAGACCGGATTCCGCAAAACAGCTTACCACAACGGCATGGTGTATTTGAATGACCGGGTGATCATGATGAAGGGCTATGCCCAGCGCACCAGCAACGAATGGCCTGCCATCGGCATGTCGGTTCCACCGTGGTTAAGCGACTACAGCAACCGGCTAATGACCGAATCCAACGGTAATTTTGTGCGCTGGATGCACATCACCCCATGGAAACAGGATGTGGAATCGTGCGACCGTGTGGGACTAATACAGGTGATGCCCGCCGGCGATGCCGAAAGAGATGTTACCGGGCGGCGATGGGATCAACGCCAAGAGCTGATGCGCGATGCCATCATCTACAATCGCAACAACCCCAGTATCCTGTTTTATGAAGGTGGAAATGATAACATCAGCGAAGAACACATGGCGGAGTTGAAACGGATTCGCGACACTTTTGATCCACACGGAGGGCGGGCCATTGGAAGCCGCGAAATGCTCGACAGCAAGGTGGCCGAATATGGCGGCGAAATGCTATACATTAATAAGAGTGCCGGCAAGCCGTTGTTTGCCACGGAGTACTCGCGCGATGAAGGGTTGCGAAAATATTGGGATGAATACTCGCCGCCCTACCACAAAGATGGAGACGGCCCTTTGTATAAAGGAAAGGATGCCAGCGAATACAACCGAAACCAGGATTCGCACGCCATTGAGAACGTCATCCGGTGGTACGACTATTATCGGGAGCGGCCGGGAACAGGTGAACGGGTTAGCAGCGGCGGGGCCAACATCATCTTTTCAGATACCAACACCCATTACCGTGGTTCGGAAAATTACCGGCGAAGCGGTGAAGTGGATCCCATGCGCATTCCGAAGGACGGTTTTTGGGCACACCGCGTAATGTGGGCTGGCTGGGTCGATTTGGAGGAACAGCTCACCCATCTGATCGGGCATTGGAACTATCAAAAAGGCACAACGAAGAATATCTACGTGGTTTCGGGTGGCGCAAAAGTGGAGCTGTTCGTCAATGGGCAGTCGAAAGGCTTTGGAGAACCATCCTACCGGTTTCTGTTCACCTTCCCCGACATAAGCTGGGAGCCCGGCGAAATCAAGGCGGTTTCCTACAACGCATCGGGAGAGCTGGTTTCTGAGGATCTGATTCAGACAGCCGGAAAACCTGATGCGATCCGCCTGACAAACATCGCATCCCTCGCAGGGTTTAAGGCCGATGGGGCTGATGTGGCCCTCGTGGAAGTTGAAGTGGTTGATCAAAACGGGCAGCGTTGCCCAACAGCTCTGAACCTGGTTCAGTTTGAGCTGAAGGGTGAAGCCGAATGGCTGGGCGGTATCGCCCAAGGCGAGAACAATTATATCGGATCAAAAATCCTACCTGTTGAAGGAGGTGTCAATCGCGTACTGATTCGGTCCACAACCCAGGCCGGATCGGTGAGGCTGAAAGCCACCGCAAAGGGATTGAAAAGTGCTTCGCTGGAATTGAGCAGCCGTGCATTCCCGGTTACAAATGGTTTGTCGGAACAGTTACCGTCCGACTTGCTGCCGGTGAACCTGGCTTATGGACCAACGCCTGCTTCGCCCGCTTACACCGTGAAGCGGATTCCCCTAAGAATTGCAAAAGCAACCGCAGGGTCGAATAACGAGTTGGCTGCAAACAGTTACGACGACAATGAAATGTCTGACTGGTACAATGACGGACAACTGGAAACCGCATGGATTAATTACGAGCTTGAAAACGAATCAGCCATTAGCCAGGTGGTTCTCAAGCTGAATAATTTCAGGACGAAGAGGTATCCGATCCACATTGAAGTGGACGGGCAAAAGGTTTTTGAAGGCAACACGCCTTTAAGTCTTGGCTACGTCAGCCTGAAGTTTCCCCCGGCAAAAGGTCGATCCGTAAAAATACAATTGGCAGGTGGTGCGGCTGCACACGATGATAAAAGTGTAGAAGTGGACGGAACCAAATTGGATGATGGTGTTACCCGAAATGATGCGGGTCAAAAAGGTCGGTTGAGCATCATTGAAACGGAGATTTATGAGCTGCCGGATTAATCAGGAAAGATGGCATTTCGGAAATTCTTCACGGCAATTCGCTTCGCTTCAGCGAAAAGTGCCATTGAAGGGTGCCAATCAATGCCATCGGTCCGAAACTGGTCACATTTTAAGGTTTTTACACTTATAAAAACAGTTTGTCATGGGTATTGTGTACAAAATTACAGGCCGGCAGAAAAAGCTGTCTATAGATTTGTGGATATAGAAATGAGCCGAATAAAAATTGTTGCCTATGACATAGCGCCCAAAATAAATTTAATCAAAGGAAAAGCAATTTTTTTTTTGAGGAAGGTCTTCCCGAATCGTGATTTTGATGATTGATGTACTCGCGAAGACTGAAGACCACAGATTACTAAATAAACTACATAAAACAAACTTAACTATGAAAAACAAATTGAAGCACGCCAATGTGCTAGCTGACGTTTTGTGTCTTCTCTCTAAAATTCCCAAATCCTTTGGGAATGGCTTGAATCGCATGTTTCAGGCCGATCAAATACCAGTTTACTCCAGTCGTTTGAATCCAGTTTTAGTCAGCGGAATGTGCTGGCCGAAAGTAGGGTTTGCAAATTAATTTCAAAACAGCACAACGTATGAACAAAATGAAATTCATCAAAACAATCGCTTGGGTTTTCATTTTCGTTTTTGCACTGAGTTCGTGTAAAGACCAAATGGAAGAGCATTACGCTGCTCCCGACTGGCTTAAAGGAAGCGCGTGGGACGCACTTGAAGAAAGAGGAAATTATTCAATCTTCTTGAAGGGTGCTGAACTGGCTGGCTTTGAGCCGATATTGAAAGGAAAGAGTTTGGTGACGGTGATGGCGCCAAATGATGAGGTGTTTGCCAGCTATCTTTCCGATCATGGCAAATCGTCTATCGAAGATTACTCAGCCGGAGAACTTCAGAAACTAATCGGCTTTCACATCATGTACTATTCTTACGACAAGAATAAGCTTGTAAACTTCAGGCCGGAGCAAGGAGATGGCGCGACTGAGGATGAAAAAGCATTTGAAGCCGGACTGTATTATAAACACCGCACCAGGAGTATCGAAGCTCCCACTGCCGGAAAAGATACTTCGGGACTTGACATTTTGATCTATCACAACGAGGCCTTGTTGCCGGTATTCTCACACCGGATGTTCAGTACAAAAAATATTGATGCCTCATACAATTACGAATATTTCTATTCCAATTCGAACTGGACGGGCGACGATGGCTTTAACGTATCCAACGCTTCGGTCGAAGAGTATGAACTGATTGCCAGCAATGGTTATTTGTACCTGGTAGATCAGGTGGTTGAGCCGCTGAATACCATTCATGCTGAATTGAAAAGCCGCCCCGACTATTCCACTTACCTGAGTTTGTACGATTCCTATTCGTACTTTGAACTGGACGAGGAGTTGACAGTCAACTTTGGAAATGGCAGCGATCTTTACCGTCACCGGCATGAGGCTCCGCTGGCCGACATTGCCTTGGAATGGCCCAGCTCAAGCTTTAGGAGCATCGGTATCAATTCGAAATTGGCCTACAGTACATTTGCGCCTTCCAATTCGGCTTTCAGCGAATTCATGGAAGATTACTGGATTCCGGGCGGGTATAATGAGTTAAGCGAAGTGAACAGCGTTGCGATCCGCTACCTGATTACAAACAGTTATTATGCTGATGCCATTGTTTTTCCTGAAGAAATCAAAAAAGGCCAGGTGTTAAACCCTTACGATTTGGTGATTGATTTTGATGTTGACGGTGTTCCGGCCGAGAATCGGGTGGTATGCCAAAACGGTGTGTTCTATGGTCTGGAAGAGCTCAATCCTCCGGGCATGTTCCGCTCAGTTACCGGCCCCGCTTTTCAGAAAAAAGATTTGTCGTGGTACCTCTACATGCTCGATCCGACTGACTTATTGGTAGGTTTGTCAAGCAACGATTCCCGGTTCACCCTACTGATTCCTTCAAATAGCCAAATGGAAGAAGGCGGGATTGGCTTGGAAGATGGTGAGCTGTGGTCGTCGGATGGAGGCGATTATGGACCGATGAATAATTCGACCATGATTGAGACCGTCAACTTGCATACGGTAACCGGCGGAACTGGAGTCAGTTCTTCGGGAATTCAGGTTCTTCGTACCAATATTCCTTACACCTATTGGTTTGTTAAAGATGGTCAAATTACAACCAGCGTGCTGTTTAATAGTTACTTTGAATTGCCTGGGTCGACCATTGATTTTTATAACATTACGGAAACCACCTACAACGGGGCCGACTGGACCAATGGAAAAGCTTACACCTATGATAGTCCGGATATTTTCAGGCCCATTGTATCCACCCAGTCCATGCAGTACCGTTTGGCCATTACTCAGGATGGAACCTACCCCTATTATAAATTTTCTCAGCTGTTGCGCGACGCCGGCGTGGTGGATGCTGCCCGGGGATCCATCAATTTTCTGAATGGAATTCGTTGCGTGGCCTTTGTGCCAACCAATACTGCTATTGATGCAGCCGTTGCAGCCGGCGAGATTCCGGGAGTGGAAACCGATGGTACGGTCTCGGATCAAGCCGCTTTGGCTGCTTACCTGCGTTGCTATTTTGTGCCGACTGAGGACAATGGAATGTCAACCTATCCTTATCTGGGATCGGGAGTGAATGGTGAATATCAAACACGGCATGCCTATTTTGACGGCACCGGAACTGCGAATACCATGCTTTCCATTTTTGATGATGGGCAAAAGCTGAGTGTGCAGCTGAAGGATGCCGCGTTTGGAACCGGAGCGAAAGTGGATGTTGTTCCTGACTTCTACTATTTCCCATTCTCCTATAATGATGGCGGTGTTCATTACATTGACGGGGTACTTTAATCTAACAAATGAAACCGATTCAATATGAATAAAATGAAATATCTAGTTGTAGTTTTTTTGCTCCTCATGACAGGAATTCTTCAAGCGCAGAACACGAAAGTTCTGTCGGGTAGGGTTTTTGAAATGGTTGATGGAGAAAAACAACCGATTCCCGGGGCAAACGTGGTGGTGGCCAACAGTCAAAACCGTTTTCTTACCGGGGTGGCAACAGGACCAAGTGGAGAGTATAATTTCCGTGTTCCTGCAAACGAAGAAGGCTTGAGTATTATTTTTTCGTTCATCGGCTTACGAAGTCAGAAAATTCCGTACACCGGACAGGCAACGATTGAAGTTGTGCTGGAGTCGGAAGACCGCCAGGTTGACGAAGTGGTTGTACAAGGCCGACATATTGACCGGGTGACCGGAATTACGGAAAAGCAGCAGACGGCAGCTACCCAGCGGGTTGAAATGGACGAAATTATGGCTGTGTCCCCTGTAAATTCACTCGAAGAAGCACTGCAGGGTCAACTGGGTGGAGTGGACATCATCGCCGGTGGTGACCCGGGTGCTCGCAGCTCCATTCGTATTCGTGGTACCAGTACTTTGAATGCGTCGGCCGATCCCTTGATTGTGATTGACGGGATTCCTTACTCAACAGAAATCAGTGATGATTTTAACTTCGCGACGGCCAATGCTGAAGATTTTGGTCAACTGATCAACATTGCGCCTACCGATATCGAATCCATCGAAGTATTGAAAGATGCTGCAGCAACCGCCATTTGGGGAACCAAAGGTGGAAATGGGGTATTGATGATCAACACGAAAAAGGGAGCCCGCGGCAAAACACGGTTTACCTATTCTTCGAAGTTCACAACCCGTTTCGAACCAGACCCAATTCCGATGTTGGATGGCAACCAGTATGTGGCCTTGATGCAGGATGCGATTTGGAACACGGCCAATGCTAAAGGATTGGCCAATGCGCAGACCGAGCTCAATTTGTTGTTCGATACACCGGAAATTAATTATAGCCCCAACTGGCGCTATTTTGACGAATACAATGTCAATACCAACTGGTTGGATGAAGTCCGTCGCACTGCATTTGTTACCGACAATAACTTTTCAATGATGGGTGGTGGCGATAAAGCCACTTACCGCTTCTCGGTTGGTTATCTGAATGACCAGGGAACCACGATTGGTACTTCGCTTGATCGTTTAACCTCTTTGTTGAATGTAAACTACAACTTCTCCGAAAAACTGCGGGTGGATGTGGACTACAGTTTTACCCAAACGGAGAAGGACGGAAACTATCTGAATGCCCGTTCCGAAGCCATGGCCAAAATGCCAAATAAAAGTCCCTACTGGATTGATGAAGAGACTGGTCTGCGGATGGACGAGTATTTTTCTCGTCAAAATCGCGATGAATTCCAGGGAGCTTTCAACGGAAGCAAAAATTACAATCCGGTAGCTTTGGTACACGAAGGTTTCAATAAATCTTCGATCCGCGAATCACGGATTACTTTCCGCATGAATTATTACATGAGTAAGAATTTGACTTACACTGGCTGGGCCAGTATGAAACTCAATTCGAACCGGAATGAGAAGTTTTTACCCCAGGTGGCTACAGGCGTTACCGGGGTGAGCGTGTATGCCAACCAAAGTACCGATGCGGTTTCGGACGGGTTCAACCTGCAAACCGAAAACAAACTGTTGTACCGCAAAAATTGGAACCAACGCCACAACCTGGTGGGTATGGCTCTGTATCGCACCAACCAAAGCCAGGGATCAAACTATTTCAGTGCCATATCAGGAGCAGCTTCGGGTGGTTTGGCCGATCCTACTACCGGCGGTGCTGTTGCAGGATATGGCTCGGGATCGTCTGAAACCCGGTCGATGTCGGGAATCATGAATGCTCACTATACGTTTTTGGAGCGCTACATGTTAAATGCCACGGTCAACTTTGAAGGAAATTCCAGCTTGGGAAAATCCGAGCGCTGGGGCATGTTCCCCGCTGTTGGGCTGGCGTGGCAGGCGCAAGAAGAAGAGTTTGTGAAATCGCTGGGATGGGTGAATGAAGCGAAGTTCCGCGTAAGTTATGGTGCATCAGGACGGTCGCCAAGCGGCGCCTCCCCCTATATTGGATCATTCCAGGCCTTGGGTGAGAACTATATCGATATGACTGCGATTGCTCCGATAAAAATCCAACTGGACAACTTGAAGTGGGAAACCTCAAGGGAACTCAACCTGGGATCCGATATCATTTTATTGGACAACAAGTTTACCTTCACTTTTGACTGGTATAAAAAGAGAACCGATGATCTTTTGCAGAAAGATGTAAAGATTCCTGCCTCAACAGGATTTGGTTCGATTAAGTGGTATAACTCGGGCGAGATTACCAACACAGGGGTTGAGTTCCGGGTGGACTATGAAGTTTTCCGTAATTCGGACTGGCGCGTGTCGGTCAATGCCAACCTCAACCGGAATGTTAATAAAATTGTGTCCTTGCCCGACAATCTCACGCAGGAAGCCTATTCTTTCGGTAATGGCAACTATGCCCAGCGTTTGGAAACAGGTGTTCCGGTGGGATCATTCTATGGGTACAGATATTTGGGTGTTTACCAAAATGTTGACGAAACCTATGCCCGCGACGAAGACGGCAACGTCATGAACGACATGGAAGGGAACCCCATTGTCACTCAAAACGGTAACCTTCAGGTATTCCCGGGCGATGCCAAATACGAAGACACCAACAACGACGGGGTAATTAACCAGTACGACATTGTTTACCTGGGCAACAGCATGCCGGTATTTACCGGTGGTGGTGGTTTCCAGATCAAATACAAAGACTTCACTGTAACTACTTTCTTCCACGGCAGGGCCGGGCAAAAAGTGATTAACCAGGGTCGCATGAACAGTGAAGCGATGTACGGACGCGACAACCAAAGTACGGCCACCTTGAAGAGATGGCGCAGCGAAGGCGACCAAACCGATATCCCAAGAGCCTTATACAATTATGGCTATAACTATTTGGGATCGGACCGCTTTGTGGAAGATGCCTCTTATATCCGTCTGAAATCTTTGTCGTTGAGTTACAATATGCCGCGTGAATTAGTTCAGAATTTGGGAATTTCAAACCTGAACGTTTTTGTGACGGGCTACGACTTGTTTACCTGGACAAAATACGCCGGACAAGATCCGGAAGTGAGAATGCCAAGTGCCACAAACGCCTTGGTAAAAGATGAAGCCAATACGCCGATTTCAAGACGTTTTGCAATGGGCGTGAATATTAACTTCTAATTGGAGGATTCGAAATGATAAATAAAATTAAATATTTACTGTTATTAGCCGTTCTGGCCTTTCAGTTTACCGCTTGTAACGATTGGCTTTCGGTGCTGCCTGAGAATGAACAGGTCAGTGATGAATATTGGACTTCAAAAGAAGAAGTAGAATCTGTTCTGGCTTCCGGCTATGTGTACTTGCGCGATGCCGTACCCCGCCTGGTGCAATGGGGCGAGTTACGTGGAGGAGCCATTTACTCGATCAATGGAAATGACCTGCAAACCTTTCAGGTTACCCCCGACGATGGCTCGCTGTGTTCCTGGGCTCCGCTCTACAAAGTCATCAATATGGCCAACTCGGTGATTGCCAATGCCGAAGTTGTTATGCAGCGTGACGAAACCTTTGACGAGGCAGTCATGACGTCCTACCTGACCGAAGCTTATTACCTGCGGGCCTTAAGCTATTTCTACATCGTACGGAACTGGCGTGATGCCCCCCTGATTTTGGCGCCCTATGAAACGGATAAAATCAGTTACGAAAAGGAAAAATCGTCCGAAGCCGAAATTATCGCTCAAATCAAGGAAGATATAACAACTGCGCTTGGGAGCGGAGCTGCTAAGGAAAAGTACGAAGAAGATTGGGCAACCAAAGGACGTGGAACCAAATGGTCGCTACATGCCCTGATGGCCGATGTTTGCCTTTGGAGTGAAGACTACCAGGCAGCGATTATGCATTGCAATGAAGTACTGGATGCTACTTCAGCATTCCGCCCGGTTTTTGTAACCGACCCAACCAAATGGTACGAATTGTTCTATCCTGGAAACAGCAACGGATCAATTTTCGAAATCAATTGGGACCACGGAGTCTACAACCAGACCAACAATCTGGCCACCCAGTTTGGAAACGGTAGTCCAGTGTATGTTTATTCGGAGCAAATGTTACTTGACTGGATCGATGAAACGGACCTTACAGGCTCGAACGAAGCGGTTCGCAGTTTATATGGAGCCTTTGTTCCTGATGTTAACGGAGATGATTATGCCAACGCAAGTTTGGGTTATGTGTGGAAGTACAGTGGTATCGGTATGCAGGCCCAGGTGCGAAACACGGTGAATGAGCAAGATCCGAACTACATGGTGTATCGCGTGGCCGATGTGATGCTCATGAAAGCTGAAGCGATGATCTTGTCCTCTTCCGACATGCAAGCCTGGAGTGTTGCCATTGACTTGATTAATGAAGTAAGAACCCGAGCCAAGCTCCCTGTTTTGGAGCCGGTGCTGGAGGAACTGAACGAAGCCGACATGCTGGAATTGGTACTTTACGAAAGAAACATGGAACTGGCTGGCGAAGGCAAGCGCTGGTACGACCTGCTTCGTTTTGGTAAACGCGATGGATTCAAATATCGAAGTCTGTTTCTTATCGATATGGTTGTTGCCTACAACAGAACAGCGAATCCGGCGTGGATCCGTTCGGTGCTAAACAACGATGATGCCTTGTTCCTGCCTATTGAAACGAGTGAATTGGAAAACAATCGTTTGCTTGTGCAGAATCCCTATTATCACGCAACAAACTAAAAGGAGACCTGGATATGAAAAAATATTTGCTAATCAGTATGGTGTTTTTACTCGTCTTTTCATGCGAGGACCCATACGAAAATGAAAACTTTGTCGTGTACGACTTGTACCCTGCCGCAACTTATCTGGAAACCCGCGAGGATGAATTTTCGCAGTGGATTGAGATCTTAAAATATGCTGATCTGTATAATGCTGTGAACCAGGCAAGCAAAACCTTTACCTTGTTTGTCCCCGATAACGATGCCGTGGACGCTTTTCTCTCAGAAAAAGGCGTTGACAATATTGCTGATCTTGGGGTGAGCTATGCGAAAGCACTGGTCCAGTATCATATTATTGAAGGTGAAGTTCCGCAAAAAGAGTTTTTAATTGGCGGAAAACTGACCAAAGCGACCATCTCGGGCGACTACCTTTCGGTTTCATTCGACGATAACGAAAATACGGAAGGAGGGCTCAATTCGGTTTACGTGAACGAAGAAGCACTCGTCAACGAGTTTGCCAATGAAGTAACCAACGGATTTGTGTACGCCCTGGACGATGTGCTGACGCCACTTGTTGAAACCGTTTACGATCGCATCAATGAAAATAGCCAGTATTCCATTTTTAAGGAAGCTGTTGAGGCAACAGGCTGGGATGAAATACTGAGCACCGTTTACGATACGGTTCAAAATGAATTTGGTGGAACAACCGTTGTGAAGCGAAATTATACGGCTTTTGTTGTTTCCAATGCAACCTTTGGTGCCGATGGTATCGCCAGCTTAAGCGATTTGGCATCGAAAGTTGGTGCTTCATCCGACTATGAAAGCCCGGAAAACATGCTCAACCAATATGTGGCCTATCACCTGCTTTCTTCAACACGATATATTGAAGATTTATACAGTTTTTCCGATGGTGATTCAACAGCCATATGGAGCACCCGAGCCTCAAAACAGGTGATTTCGACTCACAACTTTTGGGGAACAAACTATGTGAACTACGATGAAGCCACTTCATCCGGAATTGAGCTGGTCCCCGGTAAAACCGATATGCCTGCCAGAAATGGAATTCTGCACGAGGTAGATCATTACATGCCTGTTTTCGCACCAAATCCAATGACCATCATTTGGGATGTTTGTGACTTCGATGATGTGGCTTCCTTCGTCAATGCCTACGGGGCTGAGAATGAACTGGGCGATATTTATCAGATTCCTCAAAGTGGTGAGCACTGGATTCAATTTACAACCGATGCGATTAAAAGCTATTCCTGGAAAGAAAATAGTACAGCGGGATGGTACCCACCCCTGGGATATCTGGTTACCAAAACAAACGATGGTGGAAAAACCAATACCTACAAAGCATACAAAAACGACATGCTGGTCGTCAATCTCGGGTATTTGGGCCATGTAACGATGCAAACGCCGGTGCTGCTCCAAGGCCGGTACAAGGTCGAGTTGTTTTATGCCAGTGCAGGATCACTTGCTCCGTTTGTGTCGGGAGGTAGCTTGTGCAAAGTATCGCTCGATGCCACCGAAAACGAAGTGTATGTGTACGACGGAGCCAAAGCTTCGGTCGGCATTTATGGCATGACCTTGTTCAATGAGATTGAATTTGATGAAACAGACGCACATCAGTTCAAAGTAGTTTTGTTGGATGCCAGGGCAACAACACACTCTGCTTACCGCCTGCAATTGGATTATCTCAAATTTACCCCTATTAACGATTAACCTTATCGATCATGAAAAGAATATATTTATACACCATAGCCTTTGTGATGATGCTGTTGTCCTTTGCTTGCGCCGACAAGTGGGATCAGCATTACGCTCCGGGCGATAAAGAAGTGGGTAGTGGCACTGTCGAAGTGGTGGACATGTCGGCCGAAGCCTATATCCAGTCTGAGTCCGATTTGAGCTCCATTGCTGCTTTATTTACCGAGCAAGATGTATTCACCAAAATGGGTGAAAAGGATCAGCTATTCACCGTCTTGGTTTATTCAAACGCAGTGATGGGCGCGGCTCAAATTGATGAGCCCAATTTCTTTGCCAACACCTGTGTAAGCGATTTGGCATTCACGCCAACCAAACTGGTCGATGGCCTGTCCATTCAAATGTGGAATGGCAAATACCTTGAAGTTTCGGTTGAGGCGGGTGCCAGCACAACCGACTATTCCATTGCCGGATCGCCCATTGTGAAAATTATTCAGGTGGATAATGGTTTTGTTTACCTGATGGGCGAACCGATTTATGCACCCAAGTCATTGTACGAGTTCTTAAACGGACTGAGCAACGACCAATATGGCCTGTTTAAAGAGTTGGTCTTCAAATACGAAGAGCGGGCATTCGATCGGGAAAACAGTGTGCCGGTTGGAGTCGATAATACGGGAAATACGGTTTATGATTCAATATTTGTGACCAAAAACCTATTGATGGATCGCTACAATTCGGGTGGTTCTGAGTCCTGGAATATGCGTTCCGAATTTTTCGCTTCAACCTTGCTGATTCCCAATAATGACTTAGTGGAAGGCGCCTTGACCAAAGCCTACCAGGACGTTCGCGATGCACTAAATCGGGAGCCAAATGCCAACGATACCCTTAAGTTTGAACAGTACGTCATTAAGTCGGCGTTTTATGACCGGGTTTTGACTGCTGAGGAACTGGATGGCACGGACGATCTGTTTTCTGTTTCGGGCTACATCGAAGGTGAGTCGGCTTCAACCCCGGGCGTTCAATGGAAACCCACAGTGCAGCGGGTGAACACAGCGGCTCCGGTTACCTTGAGCAACGGACTGGCTTACTACACCACCGCCTTGAAAATTCCAAATAATGTGGTGATTCATCGAATCAAAAGCCGCTTCTATCTTTGGGAATATTGTAACGAAGCTGAGAAGGATGAATATTTTGTGTGGGACGGTATGGATGATGTTTCCATACACGATGCCGGAGGTTTCGGGCCATTGGGCCCATGGCCGTGGATTCCCTACAAGCTGGTTCGGGCATGGCCGTCGGAAGCCGCTCAAGCTGATAATGCTCCGGTTTCTGTCGAATATACCGGTATCGCTTTGAAGGAGGACGGTACGGTTGCCGTGGTGATGGTTCCGCCGGGCGAGTACAACCTGAGAATGGGCTTCGAGTCCAATAAATATCCGTATCGCCTCGAGATTTATTTCAACGATGAATTGGTGGCTGAAAATGTCAATCCCAATATTCACTACGACCGTACTGGCCTCGGATTTCCGGAAGGTTATGTTCCTGCCGATTGGGCCGCGGTTTCAAACCGGGCATCTTACTATGACAATGATGGCGCCCAGATTGGTGTTGTAACCATTACCGGCACCGAATTGCAGCCGATTAAAATTAAGATTCTTAGTCGGGATATCGCAGAATTGCGGAAGACGGATTCAAAAGCCAGATACGAACTCTATTGCTGGACCCTGCGTCCCACAGAGAATAATTATTAATGGATAAAGTATTGAATATGAGACACAATAAAATAGCACTGACAATACTATTCGTTTTATTGGTATGTGGATTGTCGGCACAAAACATAACCGTAAGAGGTAAAGTCACTTCGCCAGCCAACCAAGCTGTTTCATCGGCTGTAATTACAGTCAGCGGAACCGAAGGGGTGGTTCAGACCAACGAAAACGGAGAGTTCGAAGTTGAGACCGATCATCCTGACGTCGTTTTGACCGTTACGGCGGAAGGATATTACGAAGTTTCCCAGCCCTTGCAGGGACGAACAGAAGTCAACATTGTTCTGGTGGATCTGGCAAAACCGAAATACAACGAGGATTTGGTTTTCCCATTTCGCAAGCTTTCGTCCGAAGCACAAACATCGGCAGCCACGAATATTGGTGCCAAAGACCTGGACCAGGTTCATACCATCGAGCATGGGCTACAGGGAGAAGTTGCCGGATTGCGAGTTACCAACAAAAGTGGAATGCCGGGCGAAGGTTCTTATATGAATCTTCGCGGAGTACGCTCACTGGTGAGTAAAAGCATGCCTTTGGTTTTGGTGAATGGTGTTCCCTACCTGCCCGATACAGAGGATTCGCCAATCATTGGAGGCTATTCCCGTGGAATTTTCGATGGATTGAATGTAGCCGATATTCAGAATATTACCGTACTGAAAGGAGCCGAAGCTTCAATCTACGGTTCGATGGGGGCCAATGGCGTGATTCTGATCGAAACCAATGGCGCTTCACAATCGGATAATCTGGAAACTCAAATCAGTTTAAAATCCCAGTTTGGGCTTAGCTGGAATGATGAAAGAATTCCGGTGATGAATGGCGACGAGTACAAGTCCTATCTGACCGATGTTGGCTTGACTTACTATGCAAATATGGCCGATTTGATTGGGGATTTCCCGTTTTTAGTTGATGATCCGAACTACTATTACAACTACCTGTACAACAACAGAACCAATTGGCAGGACGAAGTTTATCAACCATCCATGGTGTCCAACAATGTGTTGCGTGTTGAAGGTGGCGACGCGGTAGCAAAATACGATATCTCCTTGGGTTACTTGAATGAAGGAGGCGTTGTGGACAACACCAAACGCGACCGTTATCATACCCAAATCAACACCAGTATCAATGTCAATCGTAAACTCGAACTGATTGCCAGTATTGGTCTGGCATACATGCGTGCCGACTTGCAGGAGCAGGGACTGATTCAGGAGACCAACCCCGTGTTGACAGCTTACAATAAACTTCCCATGCTGAGTCCGTACAAAAAAGATCCGAACGGCAGTGTTTTGGCCGAGCATGATGTGTATCGCTATGGGGTGAGTAATCCGGTAGCCATCACCAACACCCTGGCCGCCGATAACAGGCAGCACAATGTGAATCTTCGTTTTGGTGCCAACTACAGCCTCACGCCCAACTGGTTGCTTTCGGGTACTGCCGGCTTGTATTATAACTACGACCAGGAGAATATTTTCATTCCCGGCCGCAGTAGTGGCGCCATTGTGTCGATGAACAACGGATTGGCCGAGAACACCGTGCGTGCAGGAGTTGGTGAGGTGAAAAACATGTACTATAATTTAAATGCCAACTATAAAAAAGTGCTTAGCTCAGGAAATCTGCTAAATGTTTATGGCGGTTTGCAAATGTTGAACAGCAGCAAAGAGTTTGATGCAGGAGCCGGATACAACACCGCCAATGATTTCTATCAAACATTGAATTTTGTGGAAAGTGGAAGCACGAAGTTTTACGGTTATATCGATGAATGGAACTGGATGAACATGTATGCCCATGGCGACTATACCATGAATCATTTGTTGCGGGCTTCGGTCAATGTTGCTGTTGACGGAACTTCGGCTTCGGGAGTTGATGCTTCACGATTAGGCGTATTTCCTTCAGGCGGCCTGACATTGATGGCCAAAAATCTGGAAGGCCTTCAAAATTCAACCTTGGTGAACAAGCTGAATGTGCGTGCGGAATACGGATTGACCGGAAACAGTCGGTTCTCTTCAAACTACGGTAAAAATTATTACCAAAGCACACCATTTTTGGTCTTGTCAGGAATCGTCCGCTCAAACATCCCAAATACTGATTTATCATGGGAAAAAACCAAACAATTGGACTTGGGAGTCGACCTGTCGCTTTTAAGAAATCGCCTGGACTTGGGCCTGAATTACTTTAATGCGCGGTCAACCGACATCTTGTTTGCCCAGCCGGTATCATCGGTGTTTGGCTCTTCAACCTACTTTGAGAATTCGGCCGAAATTTCAAACACGGGGATTGAAGTGGAATTATCAGCAAGCTTGCTGAAAAGCAAAGATTTCGAATGGATTGTTGGCGGAAACATGTCTACTTTGACAAACGAGGTGAAATCGCTGGGAGCAGTATCTGAGCAGCGAATGAATTTGCCCGATGGTGCCGAGTTGATGACCCGCGCCGGAGAAAACGTCTACAGTTTTTACGGATGGAAAGCGGAAGGTGTGTTTGCTTCGCAGGCCGAAGCTACCGCAGCCAATCTGAAGGACTGGAGAGGCATTAACTACGGAGCCGGTGATGTTCGCTACGAGGATGTGAACAACGACGGACAAATT
>NZ_LGIA01000164.1 GCF_001270965.1 Sunxiuqinia dokdonensis
TTTTGGTATCGTGCTTGGGTTCGGCGCAATTAGTTTTTGGACAGCCTCTTTGATTTTTAGATCGATAAATGTCAATGTTTCAATTCCCAGCTAAAGCCATTTTTGGTATCTTTCACCACAAACCCAAGTTTGGCGAGTTCATCGCGAATCTTGTCAGCTGTGGCCCAGTCTTTATTGGCTTTCGATTCCATGCGCAGTTGTAGCAACAAGTCGATGGCATGCTCATAGGGCTCAGTGTTTGTACTCGACTGTTCATCAGCTTTTTGAAGGCCAAACAAATCGAATAAAAAAGTGTTATACAAATCCTTCAGTTTTGCCAAATCATCAGCGGTAATGGTCGCTTTTCCATCGGCAATGGAGTTGATCATTTTCACGCCGTCAAATAAGTGGGCAATGGCAATAGGGCTATTGAGGTCATCATCCATTGCCTGGTAGCATTTTTCCTTCAGCGTTTTTACATCAATGGTTGATTTACCTTTTGCTTCCAGTGTTTCGAGCGTTTCCACAGCTTTTAGCAGCCGCTCCATGCCTTTTTCGGCTGCTTGCAATGCTTCATTTGAGAAATCGAGCGTACTTCGGTAATGGGCCATCAGCATAAAAAAGCGGATGGTCATCGGATGGTAGGCTTTTTCGAGCAAAGGATGGTTTCCGGTGAAAAAATCATCGAGCGAAATGGCATTTCCAAGCGATTTTCCCATTTTTTGGCCGTTCAAAGTAATCATGTTGTTGTGCATCCAATAGCGTACGGCATCGTGTCCGTGAGCGGTTTTGGCTTGTGCAATTTCTGCTTCGTGGTGCGGAAAGGTCAGGTCCATGCCGCCACCGTGAATGTCAAACGTTTCGCCTAAATACTTGCAACTCATGGCTGTACATTCCACATGCCAGCCCGGAAAACCATCGCTCCACTTGGATGGCCATCGCATGATGTGCTCGGGAGCCGCTTTTTTCCAGATGGCAAAATCAAGCGACGAACGCTTTTCATCTTGCCCGTCCAGTTGGCGGGTATTGGCCTGCAAATCTTCAATTTTCCGCCCCGAAAGCTCGCCGTATGGGTAATCTCTGGCATATTTTTCCACATCAAAATAAACAGATCCATTACTTTCGTAGGCGTAGCCTGCAGCCAGAATTTTTTCAACAGTCTCAATCTGTTCAATGATGTGTCCGGTCGCTCGGGGCTCAATGCTGGGCGGAAGCACATTGAGTTGTTGCATGTTTGTATGGTAATCGTTGGTGTAAATCTGGACAATTTCCATCGGCTCCAGTTCCTCCAAACGGGCTCGTTTGGCAATTTTGTCCTCGCCTTCGTCCGAATCGTTGGCCAGGTGCCCCACATCGGTGATGTTGCGCACATAGCGAACTTTATAACCCAGGTGTTTCAGATAGCGAAACAGCAGGTCGTACGTTACTGCCGGACGGGCGTGTCCCAGGTGCGCTTTTCCATAAACGGTTGGGCCGCAAACATATAAGCCAACCTTGCCCGGGTGAAGTGGTTCAAAAACTTCTTTTTTGCGACTTAATGTATTGTAAATCTGTAGCTGGTTTTCCATTGATTCGGGAAATTTTTGCAAAGGTAGAAAATTTCTTTGCAACAACTGTTTCACGATTGAGGGTCTCACTCGAAGTGAGACTCTCAATGTTTATTTCCCAACCATCTTTTTCGGGTTCACCCACTCATCAAACTGCTGTTCAGTTAACAAACCCAAAGCGATAGCAGCCGCTTTTAGGGTGGTATTTTCAGCATGGGCCTTTTTGGCAATTTTGGCCGCATTTTCATAGCCGATGTGCGTATTCAGTGCGGTGACCAACATGAGTGAGTTTTTCAGATGCGCATCAATTCTGCTTTGATTGGGTTCAATGCCAATAGCACAGTGGTCATTAAAGGCTTGACATGCATCGCCCAACAAGGTGGCTGATTGCAGGAAAGCGTTGATCATGAGGGGTTTAAACACATTTAGCTCGAATTGGCCGTTTGAACCAGCGATTGTAATGGTCGTGTCATTTCCCATCACCTGTGCGCAAACCATGGTCAACGCTTCTACCTGTGTGGGATTGACTTTTCCGGGCATGATGGAAGAGCCGGGCTCGTTAGCTGGAATGGTGATTTCCCCGATTCCGGAACGTGGCCCTGATGCCAGCAGGCGGATGTCGTTCGCTATTTTCATCAAGCTGACCGCCAATTGCTTCAAGGCGCCATGTGATTCGACCAGGGCATCGTGTGCAGCCAGCGATTCGAACTTGTTTTCAGCCGTTACAAAAGGCAATCCGGTCAGTTCAGCAATTGTGGCAGCCACTTGTTCAGCGTAACCGTCTGGGGTGTTAAGGCCCGTGCCAACTGCGGTACCTCCCAAAGCCAATTCCGAAAGATGCGGGAGTGTATTTTTCAAGGCCTTCAGCCCATGATTCAGCTGCGAAACATAACCCGAAAACTCCTGTCCCAACGTCAGCGGTGTCGCGTCCATCCAGTGGGTACGGCCAATTTTCACCACCTCCATCATTTCTTCGGATTTATGATTCAGCGAGTCTCGAAGTTGTTCAATTGATGGGATAGTATTTTCAACCAGTTTTTTGTAGCCTGCAATGTGCATGGCGGTGGGAAAGGTGTCGTTTGAGGATTGCGATTTGTTGACATCATCGTTGGGGTGAATTGGGGGTTTTCCTTCGCCCAACCGATTACCGGCCAAAACGTGCGTCCGATTCGAAATCACTTCATTCACATTCATGTTGCTCTGCGTGCCTGAACCGGTTTGCCAAACGACCAAGGGAAACTGATCATCGAGCTTGCCGGCGATAATTTCGTCGCACACTTCCTGGATCTGCACACTTTTATCTTTGGGTAAAATGCCCAGCTTTTCATTGGTCAGGGCGGCCGCTTTTTTTAGGTAGCCAAAAGCGTGAATGATTTCAATGGGCATGCTGGCTGCCGGACCAATCGGAAAATTTTCAATGGAGCGTTGCGTTTGCGCTCCCCAGTATTTATCGGCTGGTACGTTGATTTCTCCCAAGGTATCTTTTTCAATTCTGAAATGCATGCTATTCATCTTAATGGTTTAATTATTCAGACAATTTTAGGCTGTATTTGTTTGATTCATAGAAGGAAGATAAATATGCAGATGCGTGTTTTTTCGATTCTTTTTGAAACTATATTTGCGGCCAGTTATTTGATCGATTGAATGAATGGGTTAACACCTTTAAAAGAGCGGCACCTGCTGAGGAATCAGGAGGAGTACCAGGTGAAATACAACTATTTGAAATTCCCTTCACCAGAAGAAGCAGCGACTGCTATGCAGGAACGACAGAGCATTTTGTCGGCCATTGAAAGCAGGGTCAAGTGGGGATTTCATGACACCAAAGTGGACGTGACAAAACTTTCAAAGGGCTGTCAGCTTTGTGGAGAAGGGCAGTGGTCCTGCCTTTTCATTAACAACCTGTGCAATGGGAAATGTTTTTATTGCCCCACGCAGCAAACCGATTTGGCCCGGCCCGAAACGAATACGCTCATTTTTGATGAGCCCCAAACCTACGTGGATTACATCCGAAAGTTTGGCTTTAAAGGCGTGAGTATATCGGGTGGCGAACCGCTGATTTCGTTCGACAAAAGCCTGGCTTTTGTGCAGGCTGTAAAAGCGGCTTTTGGCGATCAGGTGTACGTTTGGCTCTACACCAATGGCATTTTGCTGACTCCCGAAAAAGTGGAAGCCTTGAAAACGGCCGGATTGGATGAAATGCGTTTTGACATTGGCGCCACCGACTATAAAACCGATAAAATCCGCTTGGCTGTTGGCCAAATTCCGGTTGTCACGGTCGAAATTCCGGCAGTTCCGCAAGAGGAAGAACTACTGAAAGGAAAACTTCGTGAGCTGGATGCGCTGGGCGTGAATCATGTCAATTTTCACCAAATGCGTTTGACTCCCCACAACTTCAGCCAGTTGATCGAATTCGATTATATTTATGCACATGGCGAAAAAGTCACGGTTTTGGATTCTGAATTAACAGCCTTGCGTTTGATTCAGTTTGCATTGGATGAAGGCCTGAAATTACCAATCAACTATTGTTCGTTTGTCTATAAAAACCGGCACCAGAAATCGGCTAACCGGAAAAAACACGCACCAATGGTGGTGAAACCCTGGGAGAAAATGACCAATAATGGGTTCATCCGGAGGCTGTTTGTTAAAATTCCTTCTGAAAGAAAAACAGCCGTTTTAGCTGAAATGGTTTCGCTGGTTGAACAACAGCTTGCCTTTTTTGACGAGCAGCGGCAGGAGCTGAGTTTTCACCATTACATTTTGGATGAAGTGAAGGAACTGGATTTACCGATTCTACTGGAATACCATGTCAGCCATATTTTTCCGAAGGAAACCGGTTTAAATGAGTTTGAATCGATTCAGCTCAATGATGAAAGGGAAGTTGTGGTGGAACGTCGTCCGGCGGCTTTGCCCATTGAGCTGGATGCAGAGCAACTGGCACTGCTCGAACAGTTCATCGAAGGAGATGTGGCCTATGAGGAATCGTACGACGAAGCGATTCAGCAAATGATGACCCACGAACTGATTCCCGAAGGCCTGGCTGATTATTATTAGCAAGAGCCGATCAAGCAGTTGAGACCGCTTGATCGATTAAATGACCCGTATCAAATCCTCTTTGGGTTCGGTTAAACGACCAAAAACTGTGGTGTTGAGCTCATTTTCTGCCAGAATCGCTGTCACTTGAGCAAGCGAGTCAGATTCAACAGCCAGGAGTAATCCTCCGCTGGTTTGCGCGTCGCACAAAAGCAGTTTGTCGCTTTCGTTTTTCAACTTAATTTTCGTTCCGTAGCTGTCCCAGTTACGGTGCGTTCCACCGGGAATACAGCCCAGGTCAATGTATTCCTGCACTTCGGCAAAGCGCGGTACTTTGTCCAGTTCAATCTCGGCCGAAAGGCGGCTGCCTTCGCACAACTCGGTTAAATGGCCCAAAAGCCCAAATCCGGTCACATCGGTCATGGCTTTCACACCCGGAATGGCTGCCAGGTCCAATCCAACCTTATTTAATTTCATCATCGATTCGGGTGCCAGGTGGCTGTGTTCGGCTTTCAATTTGCCATTTTTTTGAGCGGTTGAAAGAATCCCTACGCCCAGTGGTTTGGTGAGCAATAAAACACATCCTTCGGTAGCGGTGTCGTTTCGCTTCAACTGGCTAAGGGCAACCTGCCCCGTTACAGCAAGTCCGAAAATAGGCTCCGGACTGTCGATACTGTGGCCACCGGCCAGCGGAATACCCGCTTCCATGCAGGTTTCACGTCCGCCTTCAAGCACCTGTTGCGCAATTTCAGGGGCCAGCTTGTTCACCGGCCAACCCAGAATGGCAATGGCCAGCAGCGGTTTTCCGCCCATGGCGTACACATCACTGATGGCGTTGGCAGCGGCAATTTTTCCAAAGGTGAAAGGATCGTCAACAATGGGCATAAAAAAGTCGGTGGTACTGATGATGGCTGTTCCGTCTTGCATGTCGTACACGGCAGCGTCATCGCGGCTGTCGTTGCCAACCAGCAAATTTGGGCTTTCAAAAGAGGCCAGACTGGTTTGAAGGATCGAACTGAGTACTTTGGGCGATATTTTGCAGCCACAGCCAGCGCCGTGACTATATTGTGTGAGTTTGATGCTGTTCATGTGTTTCAACAAATTTGATGATTGATTGGGCATTTTTTTGATGGTTCATATCTTCCAGCTGAATTCTGAATACCAGCTCCGGATCACGATTTTCTACCCCGCGCGCGTAGGCTTTGTCGTAATATTGAAGGGCCAGTAAAGCCACTTCGTAATAGTTGTTTTCTTTTAGAAGTTGATGGGCAAGCTGCACATTTTGGCCACCCAGCCGCTTGGCAATGCCGTTGATGGCCCAGGCCAATTGGTCGTTTCCAAACGAAGCATATTCACCAACCAGGTGTTTGGCCCGCTGTTCTTTAGGAATTTGAATGAAGTAAACGATTTGTTGGCGTATTTGGAGAAAGAGCGGCATCGGAATTTTTACCTGGCCGATGTTGTGGCTTTCATCCTCAAGCCAGATCGGTTCCTGCAGATCCAAATGGAGAAATTCTTCAAAAAGCGTGTTCTCAAACTGCTCTACCGTGGGTTGTGCCAACTCGCCAATGGAGCCAAAAGCCGATCCTTTGTGGTGGGCAATGGCTTCCATGTCAACTACTTGATGGCCCAGTTTCTTTAGTATTTTCAGAATATAGGTTTTTCCGCTTCCGGTGTAGCCACCCAAAATTCGCAATTGGAAAGGCTGTTCGAAGAAATTGAGCACATGATTCCGGAAAGCCTTGTAGCCTCCGCTGATCACATAAACTTCCTGAAAACCATTTTGCTGAAGGTGTTCCGCAAAAGCGTGACTGCGCATTCCCCCGCGCCAGCAATGGACTGCAACAGCTGATTTTCCGGCTACTTTCCGGCTTTCAGCAATAAACCAGTCCAACTTGGGATTGACATACCGATACCCCAGCTCAACCGCTTTTTCTTTCGACTGCTGCACATAAACCGTCCCCACGTGCGCCCGCTCCTCGTTTGAAAACAAGGGAATATTGGTTGCTCCCGGAATGTGGCCTTTCTCAAACTCGCCGGGCGAACGCACATCAATTAACGGTAGCCCGTGAGGCTGTGTATAAAAGTTATCGATGCTGATTTCGGTAATCATGGCTGCAAAAGTAGCAGATTTTCGATGAGGAAGGAAATTGAAAGGTGAAATCCACCCGCGAGTTTCCAGCGGTGATGTTTGTCATCTGGTGGAAACTTTTCAAAAATGATTTTAAAGGTTTTTTAGCCAGATGTTACGGAACTCCACTTTCATGGGTGGCCCAACATGCACCTGAACGCCAATCATCCCTTGCAACTTTCGGTTTTTTGAGTCGTTGTCTGTCACATCGCTCATCAGAACCCCGTTCACGTAATGTTTCATGCGGTTACCGTCCACAACCAGGTGGCACAAGTTCCAGTCGCCAGATTTAATATTGGCATTTAATTCGGCCGCATGTCCGAGCGATCCGGTTACTTCCGCCTTTGTCCAGGCATTGTTTTCAATGAACGTGCTTAGCGGTTCGTTCCAAAGTGAATCTTCCAACTCGTTTAATACCACTATCTGACCACGATACGCCAAGGTTGTCCGTCCGCGTTCTTCGTAGTTTTGGCCTGTGTAGCGGTTTGTGCCATCCAAATCGAACTGGTAACCGCGCAAAGCAAACGGAACGCCTTCCACTTTTTCGCTTCGATAGTTGATGCCGCTGTTTCCCCGCTCGCTGATTCGATATTCCAGCTTTAATTCAAAATTTTCAGGCGATCCTCCCTGCCAAATAATAAAAGTGTTGCGATCCAGAATGGTCGACGGTGTAATTTCGCCAACCAAATGACCATCTTCAACCCGCCAATAGGTTGAGTCTCCGTGCCAGCCGTCCAATGTCTTGCCATTGAAAATGGACGTAAAACCTTCAGCTGCTGTTTGTTCTTTTTCTTTTTGATTTTTGCACGAAATCGCGGTGGCAATGACTAAAATAAGCAGAAAGAGTTTGGTCAATATTTGCTTTTTGAAATTCATAACAGTGTGGTTTTTGATGGATGACTATCCTTGCGAATCAATTTTTTGTGGTTCTAATTTACCACTAATTGCAAAGTTCGCGGCTTTATTCTGAAATTCTTTTCGTGGAAATCATTTGCTATTTGACCTGATTTTAACTCAAAGCACCCAGATTCTTGATATTTATCAGTTTTGACACTACATTTGCAGCAAATCATCAATAAATCCTGCTTTTTCAGGAATGATTAAAATGAAGCCGGAAGCTCGTGCCGGCATAAATGACAAAAATGGAACAAGTGAACAAACATAGCAGCACCCTTTTCCTGTTGAGCTTTCGGTATTTTTCGAACAGCTGCATGCGCTAGCCGGCGCAAAAAAAAAAATTCCCTCTGCAACCTCCTCTTTTTTAGTAGTCGAATGAATCCTGTATTCAGGATTTAAACCTTTGAAATACAAACAACAGTATTCAAATAATCGTAAAAAAAGCATGCTATTCGAAACCAAAACATACCGCAACAGTTTATCCAACGAGCGTTTTCAGTCCTTTGTCATTCAGCACGAAACCGCTGATTTGTGGATTGGTATTGACCCCGGGTCTTTTCAGAAAGAAATGGCCGATATCGCTTTGGCCACGCTGAAGTCTGTTTTGGATGAGCTGGAAGTTTATGCTGCGTCAAATCCCTTCTTCAAAAAAAGCCTGAAACCCTGTTCGGTTCAAGACGATGCACCAGCTATAATCAGACAACTGGCTGTTGCCGGAGAAAAGGCGGGTGTTGGACCAATGGCCGCAGTTGGTGGTTTGCTCAGCGAAACCGTTGGTCGAGCACTGCTGGAAAACTTTTCCATTGGTGAGTTGGTTGTTGAGAACGGCGGAAATTTGTTTGTCAAGCTTCAAGAGCCTTTGGTCATGAGTATTTTTGCAGGCGAGTCACCCTTGTCGGGCATGGCCGGGCTGGAAATTTTGCCGGAACAAACACCGCTGGGAGTTGGTACTTTCACGCAGGCAGACAGCTCGCCGATGAACTTTGGAAAAGCTGATGCGGTGATGATTTGCTGCAAGGAAGCGGCGCTTGCCGATGCCTTGACCACCGGCTTTGGCAACCGGATTAAGAAAGCGGCCGATGTGGAAAACGTGCTAAATCGAACAGAGCATGTTCCGGAGATCCTGGCTGCCGTCTTGGTTTGCGATGACCAGATTGGCATTCGCGGTGAGTTCGAATTGAAGATATTAGGCTGAAATAAAAGTTATTCGATGACTTCGAGTCTTCGGATCACTTTAAAAAAACAGATAAAAATGATACAGAAAAAAGATATACGCGAAGAGTTGAAAAGCAGGGTGTTGGTGCTGGACGGCGCCATGGGAACTATGATTCAGCAGTACCGCTTGACGGAAGAAGATTTCAGAAATGAAGAAATGACGGAGATGACGAATGAGTTGTTTGGCAACAACGATTTTCTTTCGTTGACCCGGCCGGATATCATTCGGGAGATTCACGCCGCCTTTTTGGATGCCGGGTCGGATATTCTGGAAACCAACACCTTTAACGCCAACCGCATTTCGCAAGCCGATTACCACACCGAAAAATGGGTTTATGCCATGAACAAGGCATCGGCCGAACTGGCGCGTGAGGTAGCTGATGATTTTACGCAAAAAGATCCGGACAAACCGCGCTACGTAGCGGGTGCGCTGGGGCCAACCAATAAGACCTTGTCACTTTCGCCCGATGTGAATGATCCGGGATTTCGTGCGGCCACCTTCGATAGCGTGAAAGAGGCCTACCGCGAACAAATTGAAGGTTTGCTTGATGGCGGCGTGGATCTGCTGCTGGTGGAGACCATCTTTGATACGCTGAACGCCAAAGCCGCTTTGTTTGCCATTGAAGAGGAGCTTGAACGACGCGGCATCCGTTTACCAGTGATGGTTTCGGGAACAATTACCGATGCCAGCGGGCGAACGTTATCGGGCCAAACGGTGGAAGCTTTTTTGAATTCGATGCGTCATATTGATTTGCTGAGCATTGGGCTGAACTGCTCGCTGGGTGCCAAAGATATGCGCCCTTATTTGGAAGAAATGGCTAAAAAGGCGCCGTTTTACATCAGTGCCTATCCCAATGCCGGATTGCCCAACCAGTTTGGCGAGTACGACGAGACGCCGGAAGAAATGGCCGAGCAGGTGAAAGATTTCCTGGATAACCATTTTGTGAATATCATCGGTGGCTGTTGTGGAACTACGCCCGACCACATTCGGAAGTTTGCCGGAATTGCGGCTGCCTCCGAGCCGCATATCAAGCAAAAAAACGACGAACTTACGCGTTTCAGCGGGCTGGAGCCGGTGACGATCACACCCGAAACCAATTTTGTCAACATTGGCGAGCGATGTAACGTGTCGGGCTCGCGCAAATTTGCCCGCCTCATTCGCGAAGAAAAATACGAGGAGGCCTTGGCTGTTGCCCGCGATCAGGTTGAAAATGGTGCCCAGATTATTGATGTGAATTTGGATGATGCCATGCTCGACGCCAAAAAAGAGATGGTTCGGTTCCTGAACCTGTTGATGGCCGAACCCGACATTGCCAAGCTGCCCGTGATGGTCGATTCGTCGAAATGGGAAGTGCTGGAAGCTGGCTTGAAATGCCTGCAAGGAAAAGCGATTGTAAACTCCATCAGCATGAAAGAAGGCGAGGAGCAATTTCTGGAACAGGCCAGTAGAATTAAGCGTTATGGAGCTGCGGTCGTGGTCATGGCTTTTGATGAAAAAGGGCAGGCCGACAACTTCCAACGGCGCATCGAAATTTGCGAACGGGCCTACAAACTGCTCACGGAGAAAATTGGATTTCCAGCGGAAGATATCATTTTCGACCCCAATATTCTGACCATTGGAACCGGCATGGAAGAGCACAACAACTACGCCGTCGATTTCATTGATGCGATCCGCTGGATCAAAGCCAACCTGCCGCACGCCAAAACCAGTGGTGGAGTGAGCAACGTGTCATTTTCGTTCCGTGGAAATGATTTGGTGCGCGAGGCCATCCATTCGGTGTTCCTGTTTCATGCCATCAAAGCGGGGCTGGACATGGGAATTGTGAACCCCGGCATGTTGCAGATTTACGATGAGATTCCGAAAGATTTGCTAGAACGGGTGGAGGATTTGGTGATGAACCGCCGTCCGGATGCGACCGAGCGTTTGCTGGAATTTGCTCAGGATTTAAAGGCCGATCCCAACAAAGTGGTCCGGAAAGATGAGTGGCGCGAACTGCCGCTTGAAAAACGGCTGGAACATGCGCTGGTAAAAGGAATTCCGGATTATGTGGAAATTGATTTGGCCGAAGCCTTACCGAAATACCAACCCGCGCTCACCATCATTGAAGGCCCGCTGATGGATGGTATGAACGTGGTGGGCGACTTGTTCGGCTCTGGAAAAATGTTCCTCCCGCAGGTCATTAAGTCGGCCCGGGTGATGAAAAAGGCGGTGGCGTTTTTGCTGCCCTACATCGAAAAAGACAAGGAAAAGTTCAAGGAACAGCGTTCGGAACAAAAGAAAGTGCTGATGGCCACCGTGAAAGGCGATGTGCACGATATTGGTAAAAACATTGTGGGCGTGGTGCTGGCCTGTAACAACTACGAAGTGATTGACCTGGGCGTGATGGTTCCAACAGAAAAGATTCTGGAAACAGCAAAAAAAGAACAGGTTGATATCATCGGTTTGAGTGGACTGATCACGCCATCGCTGGAAATTATGGCCAGCGTGGCTTCCGAAATGGAACGTCAGAACTTCCATTTGCCGCTGTTGATTGGTGGGGCAACGACCTCGAAAATACATACAGCCGTTAAAATTGAGCCCAATTATTCACACCCGGTAATTCATGTGAAAGATGCCAGCCGGACGGTGAATGTGGTGGCTAACCTGGTGGCCAACAATAAGGAATACATTCAGTCGGTGAAAGATGAATACGCGAAGATCCGCGAGTTTCACGGACAAAAAAAGCAGAAGGAATACCTGACACTGGAGGAAGCCCGGGCCAATAAATTTCAGATTGATTGGGACCGGGATGAGATTTACAAACCTAAACAAACCGGTATTTTTGAGTTGATTGATTACCCGATTGAAGAACTTCGGAAATACATCGACTGGAACTTTTTCTTTTTTGTTTGGGAATTGAAAGGGCGCTTCCCCGATATTTTGGAAGACGAACGCCAAGGCGAACAAGCCCGAAAGGTGTACGAAGATGCCCAGAAGCTGTTGGATGAAATCGTGGAAAAGAAGATGATTCAGGCGAATGGTATTTACGGCATTTGGCCGGCACATGCCGATGGCGACGACATTGTGTTGTTTGATGATGAGGCCCGCCAAAAGGAACTGGGCCGCTTTTATCACCTGCGTCAGCAGGAAAAGAAACGCGAAGGTTCGCCCAACTTTTGCCTGGCCGATTTTGTGGCGCCAAAGGAAATCAACAAAACAGACTACTGCGGGGCTTTTGCCGTGACAGCCGGAATTGGCATTGAAAAGTGGATGGCTGAATACAAAGCCGACCACGACGACTACAAAGCCATTATGCTAGAAGCCGTTGCCGACCGCTTGTCGGAAGCATTTGCCGAATTGCTACACGAAAAATTGCGTCAGGAATACTGGGCTTATGCGCCCGACGAAAACCTGAGCTGGGACGACATTCTGAAAGTAAAATACCAGGGGATCCGCCCGGCGATGGGCTATCCGGCTTGCCCCGAGCATCACGAAAAGCGAAATCTGTTCGATGTGTTGGGCGCCGAGAAAATAGGCATTACACTGACCGAGCACTTTGCCATGTATCCGACGGCAGCGGTTTGCGGGCAGTTTTTTGCCCATCCGGAGTCGCGCTATTTCAGCTTGGAAAAGATTGGAAAAGATCAGGTAGAAGATTACGCACGCCGCAAGGGCGTCACCGTTGAATTGGTGGAACAATTCCTGCCGGTCAACCTGAACTATAAAGGGGTGTAAGCAAGACGAGCGCCGTCATTGCGAGGAGGTAGGACGAAGCAATCTGCCAGAATCCGTCAAACAGATTGCTTCGCTTCACTCGCAATGACGAACAGAAATTAAATGATAACGAAGAATTCGCTTCGGCAAAACATGGAAAATCTAAACTTGAACTTTAGGATTTCAATGTTTTGTGAATGAAAAAGGATATTTTGAGCCCACAGAAATTAAATGATAATGAAGAATTCGCCGCGAAAAATTTTAAAGGCTTTTGTTTTAGGAATGGTCCTTATGTTTGTATTGGATATGGTGTTTCATTTCAATAATTCGGTTGAAAAGCAGATGGAACGCGAAGCCAATAAGGCCCAAAAGAAAATAGAAAACATTTTTAAATAATCGGAGTAAGTGAGCGAATGGCTCACCACTCGAAATGCACGATTCAACCATGAAAGTAATTGACATCATCAACAACAGCGATAAAACGGTTTTTTCGTTTGAATTGCTTCCCCCACTGAAAGGGAATGATGCTGGTAATATTTATCGGACCATTGAAAGTTTGATCGACTTCGATCCCAAGTATATCAACATTACGACTCACCGCGATGAGATGGTTTTTAAGGAGCTACCTGATGGAACCATTGAAAAGCGAACCGTCCGCAAACGACCGGGAACAGTAGCTATTGCAGCGGCTATTCAGCACAAATATGGTATTCCGGTGGTGCCGCACATTTTGTGTGGGGGCTTCTCGAAAAGTGAAACCGAACACGTGCTGATCGACCTCAATTTTATGGGAATCAGCAATGTGCTGGCTTTACGGGGCGATGGCCTGAAAACCGATAACATGTTCCGGCCCAACCCTGATGGGCATGCCAATGCCAACCAGTTGGTGGAGCAGATTGTCAACCTGCGCGAAGGAAAGTACCTGGAACCCGACCTGAAAAACAACGCACCGCTTGATTTTTGCATTGGCGTGGCCGGTTACCCGGAGAAGCATTTCGAATGCCCCAATTTCGATACCGACATGATCTACCTGAAACAAAAGGTGGATGCCGGCGCCGATTACATTGTCACCCAAATGTTTTTCAACAACGAGGTGTACTACAATTTTGTGGATAAATGCCGGGCTGCCGGAATTACCGTGCCCATTATCCCCGGAATTAAACCCATCAACCTGAAAAACCAGCTGACGGTTTTGCCCAAGATTTTCAGTATCGACCTGCCGCAGGAACTGGCCACCGAACTGGCCAAATGCAAGGACGACCAGGAAGCCAAAGTGGTGGGAACGGAATGGGCCATTTACCAGTCGAAAGACCTGGTAGCCCACAACGTACCCAGCTTGCACATGTATACCTACGGCGTGTCCGATAATGCCCGTAAGATTGTGAAGGCCGTGTTTTAGAAGGGGAAAATAATAGAAGCAACAATACAGGAATCCGGTCTTTTGGGCCGGATTTTTTGTTTTAAATCGAAGCAATTCGTTTTAGAATCTCACTTGCTATTTCGTACGGTGGAATTGTACTTGAAAGCTTTGATAGTATCAAATGTGCCGATCAATTTCGACTTGAGAGGCCCGTCAAGATTAATCCCAGCCTCTCGAGTAGTTAGAAACAAGTGTGTTGAGCCGGTCTGTTGTTAAGGTGATTTCAATGTCCCTGTTTTCTGAATTCATGAACTTGAAATGGATGGTATCCTTTCTAAGTTCGGACGTCCATTCTCCTTTTATCAATTCGCATTGAGATAATGAATCCATCATGATTGTATTAACCTCTTTTAGGACATATCCTTGTTTAATGCCGTTTATTTCAGCAGTCGAATTTGGTCTGATTTTATGTACCACGAAGCGGTTGTTTTGGTGGGTTAAATGCATGCCAAATGGGGGAGCAAGGCTAATTGGTTCCTTGCTGTAGGGCTGAAAGTAGAATCGTCTATTTTTATAATCGAGGGTAATAATTCCTAAATTGAGAAAAGGAGCTCCGGCAACTGATTTTACACCGCCACTAAAGGTTGTGGCTGGGCAATGGGCGATTTTTGTTCCTATGAACTGTATGGTGTCCAGTTCAAGCTGAAAGTTGACAGAGTCTTTCTGTTTACCAAATACTCCGGCCCTATTTGCTGTTTGATCAAGGGTGTCAACGATGTAATTGTGGGCCAGAATACCTGCTTCCAATAGCTGGGTAAGCGTAGACATCCGCATTCGATAGAAATCGTTGTTGGATCCGGTATCGAACATGACTTGTTCAGCAGCTTTTTCCCCGGGAAAGTAAATATAAATCAAAGGTGTGTTTTGCTTCTCCGATAAGAAATCGAAATTGGAAGCCTGATGCTCCTCAAGGTCGATGTTTTCTATTGAACTTGAGATTCGAATCATCTGGTTTTTAATATCAATTTGTAAGACTTTTTCAGTGAAAAAATCACTACCCAGGTAGCCATCAATCTCCCGATTGCAAGGCTTGAAGCTCTGGATTGGCCTGGTAATCGACGCTTTGATGTTTTCGTACTTTGTGTTACCCAATGTAAGCTCTGGAATGATGGTCGTTGGAATCTTCCTCGAATTCCCGTAGTAATCAAGAGCACTTATTGAATCGTTAGATATCTCAAGCTTCAACTCCTTGCTCAAATCTGGAGAAATGAATGTGGGTGAACCAGTGTCAAGCAGGAAATTCCGAACTTTTCCGCCAATGTTAACCGGAACAAGAATGGAGTTTGAATAAACTGCTACTTCTATTTCTTGAACTTGGTTGTTGCTGAAGTAATTCTGCCATTTGGCTTTCGAATCAGGATGGTAACAGAGCATCGGCAATAATAAGAGCAAGCTGATGAATTTTCTCATGGGTTCCATTTGAATAATCAATATTCGAGCAGCGACTTGATGGCTTGATAGTAGCTCCTGCCGCTGGTAATTTTGCTTTGGCTGTAATCATCGACGATGAGCACAAAGCGATTGTTAAAATGCTTCCTGATTTCCTTCAGCAGGTTTTTATTGACGAGGTACGACTTGTGTACCCGGATAAAATAGGCGGGGAGTTTATCTTCCATTTTCTTTAAACTCGAATCCAAAATATACGATTTAGCGTGTTTGGTAACGATGGTAACGTATTTTTCATCGGCCTGAAAATAAGAAACTTCGTCCAGCCTAACAAAAATAACGCGGTCGCCTACTTTTACCGGAATCGAAGTGGTTTCATTTCTGGTGTACTCCAGGTTGAATTGTGCAATGAGTTTGTTCAAGTCAATTTCCGCACTGTTTTCGTTCAGCTGGTCTAGTTTGGCAATGGTTTTGGCAAACCGATCCTTCGTGAGTGGTTTTACCAAATAGTCGATGCAATTGGTGTCGAAAGCCTGCAAGGCGAATTCGTCATAAGCGGTGCAAAAAATGATCTTGGGCAGGTAGTCGAGTTTTTTCAGGACATCAAATCCACTGATTTCGGGCATTTGTATATCCAGAAAAATAAACTCCGGTCTCATTCTGTTAATTTTTTCAATGGCTTCTTCGCCATCTTCGGCTTCGCCAATCAGTTCAAACTTTTCAGGATATTCTGAAATCATGGATTTTAAACGCACGCGTGCCAAAGGTTCGTCGTCAACGACAATTGTTTTATAGGGTTGATTGGTTTTCACGATTAAAACTGATTTTTCAGTAGCATATTAAAGTTCTTGTTCGCGCCGTTTTCCCAGTTGATAACGGCGTCATCGCCATAAATAATAGCCAGTTTGTCGTGCAGGTTTTGCAGCCCGTAGCCGCTTACCGGCTCTTTGGGGAAATCAGGTCCGTTGTCATAAATCGAAATCGATAGCGCCTTTTCAAGTCGTTTGACTTCCACGACAATCTTACCTGATTCTTTTATTTTTGAAAGCCCGTGTTTCACCGCATTTTCTACCAGTGGCTGAATCAGGAACTTGGGGATTTGTTTTTCCTGCGTACTTTCATCTGCATTGATCTCGTACTCGAGTTTACTGCCAAAACGTGTTTTTTCTATTTCGAGGTATTTTGTTACCATCTCCAGTTCTTCGGCAATGCTTACATAGGTTTTGTTTTCCTTGTTAATGGAGTACCTGAAAAGTTCTGAAAGTCCTGTGGCCATGCTTTCAGTTCTATCGGCGTCGATGTGTGCCAGGCTGGCAATGGAATTCAGCGAGTTGTATAAAAAGTGCGGGTTGATTCGCGAATGCAGTGCATTTAGTTCAGCCTGGTTTTTCAACTCTTTCATTTTGGCAATTTCCACGTCTTTTTGGTTCACCATGCTTTGGATGCGGTAGTTGAACCAAACAAATAGTACGCGTAGGGATGCCGTTATAAAAGCAACAAGCACAAATTCAGGGGATAAACTAGGTGAATCTTTGATATTTGTGAGATTTAGATACTTAAATGCTGCAAAAAAGAAATGTTCAACCAAATAGACAAATTGAAATACAGTAAGGGTTGTACAAAAAATGATGGATTGTCGTAGGAGAAAATTTTGGCTGTTTTTTAGGAGGAATCGTTCACTGTAGTAGAGAAATGGAATTGCAAATAATCCTATGACCAGAAACGGGAATGCGAAAAATCCAAGATTCGAAAGATAGTTTGTGTTTTTCATGCTAATGAACGCAGGTAGCATAAACATCCAGTACATAAAAGCCGTCAACATCAGAACAAGAAATCCGGCTTTGAAATAATCTCCAAGTTTATAGGTTGTCTTTTTGACATTTCTAGATTGTATGAAGAGTAATCCCAAAGCTGCAGTAATTATTGAAATAAATGCGAGAAAAAACTTTAAAGTTGCTTTGTACCGGATGTTCCAATAATAAAGATAACCATGTGTTTTGATCGTGTTTTCCTTTAAATCAGGATAAAAGTTTTCTGAGTATAATTTTCGGATAATTTCTTTATCAATGTTGGAAAAAGATATTTGCTCAGGTTTATTTTTATAGTAAAATATCCCTCCATAACCGATAATGTCGGCATCAAAGTTAAATAGATTAGTGAGTGCCCTTATAGTGTAGAAATAATAATCCCTCACTTTTTCATCATGCGAATTGATGTACCGAAGGTTAAAATCGATTTCAACTCTTTTAATTACGGATTTTTCAGAGTCTTGAATATATCGTCGACCTAGGCCATCATTCGGCGGTAAAATTGAGATGATAAAATTTGCGTTATCCTTTACGAGCTTTACCTCAACAGTTTCTGTTAGTGAGTCAAGTTCATTCACAAGTGTTTGAAAAATGGTGGAATCTTCATGGATCGGAGAACCTTTTAATTGAATTCGGATATCATCTTCAAATCGATATGCCTCTGAACTGTAATCGCCAAATAGTCGGGGTCTGATAATGTCCCAAACGACGTCTTCATTAATATTTTCGTCTTGTGTAAGTGATGTGCTGAACGATGTAAAAGCAATGAGTACGATAAATAACAACTGTTTCATAATTGTTTGGTTTTAGTTTAAGGTCAAATAAACAGTGTTATCATGGGGCAATTTAATTTTTTCCGACGAAGTGTTGAATTTAGGGAATATTCTGTTTTTGGCAGCGTATTTAAGCAGTAAGAGTTACGGTAAGTGATACCCCCGGTTTAGGTTTTTTTGTTTAAGGCTACGATAGCGGTACGGTTCCATGTGCTGGTAAGCCCGAAAGAACTGCGAAAAGCTGCTTGCCGAAAGGCCCATGAGCTTTCCGATGTCTTTAAACGACAGTTTCGTATGTTCCAGTAAGTCGCAGGCTGCCAGGCGCAAATATTCGTTTATCCAGTCGAGCGCACCGATGCCCGACATGCACCGGATGGCGCCTTCAAACTTTCGCGGGTCGGCTCCCAGCATCAAGGCATACTGCTTTGCCGTTAGTTTCCCGTGTGTACGAATCAGGTCGGCAAACAAATCCATATAACTGTTGCCGCTGGGTTTGTTTTCGAGAAGTACTTCTGAAAGCGTCGCGTGTTCTTTGCTAAACGTTTCGGCCAAGCCCGGGTAGACCATTTCCGGGCGAATGGGAGGGTATTCCAGGGTCGTCATGGGTGAGTGGTTTAATTTTTCGAAGCAAATTACAAACTTTTTTTAGGAATCTCAACAGTTGCTTAAAATCAAAAAATGTACATTTTAGGAAAATGTAAAAATGGATAAAAAAACTAAACCTACATTTCATGAAAAAGCACATGGTGATTAAAAAACTAAATGTATATTTTAGGAGAAAGTACATGGTGATTAAAAAACTAAATCTACACTTTAGGAAAATGTGAGTTTTGATTAAAAAATCAAATCTACATTTTAGGAATCTGTAAATTTTCTTAAAATCTGGATGCGTTTATCCGGAGCACTTGAAACTTTTTCTGAATTTTGCATCGTGAGATGATAGCCGGATGATCGTTTGGATAACAGGAAGCGGTGTGGCTGCTCTGCCTATGTCCGTTCATGGGCCTGGAATCAGCATCCATTCGGGACGAGATATGGCACCGGGTGCTGCACTAGTTATCTTCCAATCGTTTAATCATTCTTTTCATTTCTGCTATTTCCCTTTCTTGAGCTTTAATAATTTCTTCCGCTAATTGTTTTACTTCCGGATCTTTCAAGTCAGCTCTATTGCTTGTCAAAATGGCGATGGAGTGGTGTGGTATCATCGCTTTCATCCATTTGACGTCTTCAATCGGGAGTTGTTGCCGTACCAAAAATGTTGAAAAACCCATAAGCATAATACTTCCGACGACAATGGCCAGGTTCTTTTTCTTATTCTTATACATGTTTTTCATAGACAAGAACATGATAATGGCCATGCCGCTTATTCCAATTAAGGTCATATACACCCGGGTCCAACTAAAGAAAATGTGGCTGAATTCATAAGTATTGAAATACATCGTTAGGTACATCGAAATTGCTGAACCGGTCAGCATCAGAATGAATTTCGTGTAATTTGAATTTTTCATCTTGTTTTTATTTTGGTTCTGAAAATTCGAACGCGACACATTGGACGTGCTATTACTGGCGTCTGTGTGCTGATTCCTGTAACAAATGGATTCTTGATGAAGTTTAATGACTTGCTGATTGCAAAGGCGTTCGGGTTTGTTTTGGGCTCTTCGGTATTGTTGCGTGAGGTTTTGCTGCGCCAGGCGTGGCTGGCTAACGCATCACAAGCCAGAACTGTCCGCTGCTTGGTTTTATTTTTCCAAAATGCCTACCTTTCAGCCTCAAAATCCAACAAAAATGAATCTACCCAATATTACCCACACCAATGTCGATGTTTTCCTGAATCGCGAGGACATCATTCTCGATACGATTGCCCAAATCATGAAGGATTTTGGTTTGTTCGGCGTTGAAATTCACTTTTCGGGCCACATCGACGATGCTTACCATGAGCTGCACCAGCAGTTGGTCGGGCAGGTTGATTCGTTGTTGATTCACAATTCGGACCTGCTGATGTCGATTCTGTACCAGGTTGACATTTCCGACCGCGATATTTCCTGCACACAGGCCGATTTTCCGCGCTATAATCAGGTAGAGGTGATTGCCCATCAGATTATCTTTCGCGACTTGAAAAAGGTCTTATTCCGGCGTTATTTCAGCGCTCAAGGATAGGGACTAAAAAGCCGGACACTTGGCCCGGCTTTCTGTATTTGTTGCTCGCTATTTTTTACTTTTTGCTCAACTCCACAAAATCGCGTTGCGACTTGATCAGGTTGATGGAATGCAGAATCAGGTTTTTGGTTTCCTTAATGACGTTGAAGTACAGCAAGGAATTTCGCGTACTCACATCTTTGGCCTTGATTCGTTTAATCTGTTTTTTCTCCAGTTGGGTCAGTTTGTCGGTCAGCGCTTCTTTCTGAGCCAACATTTCGTCGAACTTCTCGTATTGGTTTTCTTTCACCAAGTGAAGGGCCAGGTTGAAAAACTCATCCACATGGTTAATCAGGTCGGTCATTTCTTCCAACTGCACCTCAATGAATGGTTTGTGGTTATTGTTCAGGTGCTTGTACAATGGTTCGATCAGGAATTTCAGCGAGTGCGAAACTTCACGCTGGTAATCTACAATTTGCACGTAGCAGTGGCCACTTTCCATCGATTCCTGTTGTAAGGTCTGGATGGTAGGGAACACCTTGTCTTTCGCCTTTTTCACCTTCTTCTGGAACTTTTTGATCAACTCCATCGATTCTTTCAAATGTGCCCGGTCTTCTTTGATAAAGCTGTCAATACTCACCGAAAAAATCTGGTTGGCATTCATTACCGTGTTAAACACCTGCTTTTTGGTTTTTTCAATGATTTTATCCGACAGATCAACTTCTTCGGCTTCCTCTTCTTCGTTCTCTTGAGCCCGTTTTTTGAAAAGCAGATAGGTCCTGGCCACCATGACAATAGCCACAGCAACAAATACAAAAATCATAAATTGGCCGCTGATGGAAATAACCCAGGCAATGAAAGCAGCCACGCTGAAGGCAACCAGCGCCGTCATAAACCAGCCACCAATGACTGTGAAAACACCCGATATCCGGTACACGGCGCTTTCGCGATCCCAGGCCCGGTCGGCCAGTGAGGTTCCCATAGCCACCATAAAGGTCACGTAGGTGGTGGAGAGCGGTAGCTTGTAAGAGGTTCCAATTGAAATGAGAATACCTGCAACCACCAAATTCACCGAAGCTCTGATTTTATCGAAAGCCGGGCGATCTTTGTCGCTAAATTGCTCTTCTTTATTGGGTTCAAAGCGTTTGTCGAGGCTGTTGATGACGACTGCAGGAAGAACTTTTCGCAAACCTTTATTCACCGAGATGGTGGTACGCACCATTGAGCGTGAAAACACAGAAGAGGCAAAGCGTTCTTCACCTTCGCTTTGGCGCGAAAGATCGACCGAGGTAGCCACCACCGATTGCGCTTTGCGGGAGGTGATTAAGGTGATGATCATGATAAATCCAGCAATGGCCAACATATAAGTTGGTGTGGCAACGGGGCCGGTCAACATGCCCATTTCAAAGGTTTCGGGCGAGGTGGCTCCGGCAGCAACCCAGGCTTTAAATGAAGAAAATCCGGCCAGCGGAACGCCGATAAAGTTCACCAGATCGTTTCCGGCAAAGGCCATGGCCAACCCAAAGGTTCCAACCAATACAATCATTTTGGGAATATCAATCTTGAAAACCCAGTACAACAATTGTAGAAGGATGGTCCAGCCAACAAAACTGATCAGAAGAATATTTGTCATGTTGACATTTAGGTATTCAACAGTGGCTTCCGACATAAAGGAAGCACCTTTGGCCCCTTTAATGATCATGAAATAAGTCATGGCTGCGATGGCTATACCGCCAAATATCGAACCGAAATACTTGAGCGTCCGGTTCGTTTTGAAGGAGAAAATGACACGGGCAATGTATTGAACCAAAGCTCCGACAACAAAAGCCACAATCACCGAAAGCAGGATGCCGGTGATAATAGCCAGGGCCTTTTCGGAGTTAATGTACCGGTGGAGTTCGGCAATCGACTGTCCTGCCTGACTGATTTTAACGATGGAAACAGCCACCGCTGCGCCCAGCAACTCGAATACAATGGAGACTGTTGTTGAGGTAGGCAAGCCGAAGGTGTTAAATAAATCGAGCAGAATAATGTCGGTAATCATTACCGCCATAAAAATGACCATGATCTCCGTAAAGAAGAACATGTCGGGATGAAAAATTCCCTTTCGTGCCACTTCCATCATGCCACTGGAAAAAGTAGCACCCACTAAAACTCCTAAACTAGCAACGGTGAAAATGATCCATTTTGGTGCGGCTTTCGAGCCGATGGCCGAGTTGAGGAAGTTAACAGCATCGTTGCTTACCCCAACTACTAAATCGGAGATGGCCAGTGCAAAAAGCACCACAACAAGAATAAGATAAAATTGTTCCATTTTTTTGCTATAAGATTGACGGGGGCAAAAATAAGGTTAACTAACTTTACACCGCCCCCGGTGCGTTAAATTAAGGTTAACGAACCGTCAATTTACTATTAATGAGGGAACAAGCAAAATTTTATTCTAAATTCGTCGCAAACAAATTTTTATGAAAACATATTCACCACAAAAACTGGCTTTTTATCTCGGACTGTCCTTAACTTCTTTAACGATTCTGTTTGTGGTAGCCTTCTCATTACTAGATTTTTCGTTGTGGGTTTACCTGGCCTTAATCTTGTTTTATTTCGCCATCATCTATTCGCTTATCGTTTATATCATGCGCGAATATGTTGATCACAAGATTGAGCCCCTTTATAAAATTATCCGCAAAATACCGGTCGAAGGGAAGAAACTGAAAAAGCGTGGTGATCAGGTTGACCTGGTTTCTACCGCCCGGCAGGAGGTGGAGGAGTGGGCCAAAAATCAAACCCAGGAAATTACACGCCTGAAAGATCTGGAACGATACCGGAAAGATTTTGTAGGCAATGTTTCGCACGAACTGAAAACACCAATTTTCAATATCCAAGGCTATATTTTAACCTTGCTTGAAGGTGGAATTGACGATCCGAAAGTGAATAAGCTGTACCTGAAACGGACGGAGAAAAGTATTGACCGGATGATTTCAATAGTGGAAGATTTGGAGTCTATTACCAAGTTGGAGTCTGGCGAACTAAAGCTGAAATACGAAACCTTCGACTTGGTGAAGCTGGTGGATGATGTGATTGAAATGGAACACATGATGGCGGGCGAGCGCAAAATTCAGCTGTTGTTCGATCGGCCGGAAAAGCCGGTGAAGGTGCATGCCGATAAGAAGCGTATTATGGAAGTGATGACCAACCTGGTGGTGAACGGAATAAAGTACGGCAATCGGAAAGGCTATGTGAAAATCTCGTTTTACGACCTGAAACACAACCTGATGATTGAAGTAGCCGACAACGGTCTGGGAATCGACAGCAAGCATCTGCCCCGTATTTTCGAGCGATTCTACCGGGCCGATAAATCGCGGTCGCGCGAGCAGGGAGGAACCGGCCTGGGGCTTTCCATCGTGAAGCACATCATCGAAGCTCACGAACAAACCATCAATGTTAAGTCTGCGGTTGATGAGGGAACAACTTTCACCTTCACCCTTGAAAAAGCCAAATGAAAGTCGTAATTTTCGTAGGTTTTCAAGTTTAAACGATCATTTACATTCAAATTCACGCAGTGCTTCTGCCTTTGCAGTGGTTAATCTATTCAACTATGAGTGATACAAAATACAAGATCTTGCTGGTCGATGACGAAGTCGACATTTTGGAGTTCATCAGTTACAACCTCGAAAAAGAAGGTTACAAAGTTTACACGGCTCAGAATGGTGTGGAGGCCATTAAGTTGGCTGAGAAAAAGACACCCGATTTGATCATCCTCGATGTGATGATGCCCGAAATGGACGGCATTGCAGCCTGCGAAGAAATCCGGAAAATTTCATCGCTTCAGAATGTGGTCATTGCCTTTTTAACGGCTCGTGGCGAAGATTATTCGCAAATTGCCGGCTTCGAAGCCGGGGCCGACGATTACATCACCAAGCCCATTCGACCGAAAGTGTTGGTGAGCCGTGTCAAGGCCTTGCTGAAACGTACCGGAGGCGGCATTGTCACCGAACAAGCCGTTGAAAATTCAACAACCATTACGATTGGTAATTTGGTGATTGACAAGGAGCGCTACCTGATTAATTCGGAAGGCGTGGAAATGATCCTTCCGCGGAAAGAGTTTGAGCTGCTTTCGTTGCTGGTTTCCAAGCCGGGCAAAGTTTTTACCAGAGAAGAAATTTACTACTCGGTTTGGGGTGATAATGTGGTAGTTGGCGACCGTACCATTGATGTTCACATTCGGAAACTTCGTGAGAAAATTGGTAACGATCACATCAAAACCCTCAAGGGAATTGGCTATAAGTTCGTAGAATAGTCGCTTAATCCCTTATAAACTAAGGGATTTTTTATTTCTTTCCTTACCTTTGGAAAAAAGCACTTTGGAAATGAAATCAAGAAATTTATTGGTATTGGTTATTTTACTTGCTTTGGTAGCTTGTAAATCCAACGAGAAGGAAGAAGATCTTCAGGTTGAAGTTGCCCCTCAGGATACCGTTCAAATTGTTGAAGCGCCTGAGCCTGAACCCGAACCAGTTGTTGAGGTTGATATGGGCGTTAACCTGGAAGACAAATACTTTCTGATTGCCGACACATACACCGTCAAGGCTTTTGCCGAAAGCTGGAATAAAAAATATCAGCAGAGAGGTTTCAAATCGGCTGTCATTATGCGGAATGAAGATGGTTATTACCGCTTGGCCTTGCAGTCGTTCAACGACTTCGATTTGGCAAAGAATGCCCTGGAAGTGCTTCGGCAGGAAGAGGAGCTGAACGACGCCTGGATTATGATCATAGATAAATAATGACCAGGTAGTTGACGGCAAAACCCAGAAAAAATCCGGCATAAATTTGTACCGGAGTGTGTTTCTCCAAGATTAAACGTGAAGTTCCTACAGCGCCTGCCACAGCAATTAGGCCGGTTAAAAGCAGGGAACTGTTCAGCCCCAAACGAAATGACAATGCCAATATCGCCCCGATCAATCCGCCAATTCCAGCCATGTGGTTGCTGATTTTCCACTTCATCGAAATCAACAGTAACAGAATGATGATGAGGATGGTGGATAGCAGAAAAATCCGGTAGATTGGATAAACCTGTAGCCGGCCGAGATAAAAATAGCCCAGGTAAAAATAAATCGCTGTAAAAAGCAACGGAATCACCCGGTCGGTGCTCTTGTCCATTTTCATATTGAAATGCTTGTTGAACGAAAGCAGTCCGAGGCTTAGCAAAGGCATCAGGAACGTACTCATAAACACAATCAGCAAGAGAAGTTTTTTGGCATCGAAGGTGATCATGGAAAAGTAAAAGCCGGAATTCATCAGCAACAAGAACCCATAGGTCGGAATCAGTAGCGGATGAAATATAATTGAACATGTTTGGGCAATACTTTGCTTGATATTCATGCGTTGCTTTTAGAGTTCTTTGCGTAAACGTGCCACCGGAATACCCAGCTGCTCGCGGTATTTGGCAACCGTTCGCCGGGCAATGGGGTACGATTTTTCTTTCAGAATTTTAGCCAGCCGGTCATCGGTCAGCGGTTTGCGTTTATCTTCATTCCCAATACATTCTTCCAGTATCTTTTTTATTTCCCGTGTCGAAACTTCTTCGCCGGTATCTTTCTGCATCCCCTCCGAAAAGAAATATTTCAGTGGATAAATGCCAAAATGGGTTTGAATGTATTTACTGTTCGAAACCCGCGAAATGGTTGAAATATCCAGCCCGGTGCGGTCGGCAATGTCCTTCAGAATCATTGGGCGGAGTTTGGTTTCGTCGCCTTCCTTGAAATATTCTTTCTGAAATTCAATAATTTCCGACATGGTAACCAGCAAGGTTTGCTGCCGTTGCTTTATGGCATCAATAAACCACTTGGCCGAATCCAGCTTCTGTTTGACAAACTGAACCGCTTCTTTTTGATTTTTGGTGGCATTTTTCCGATTGCTGGTGTAGCCTTTCAGCATGTCCATGTAGGAATTATTCATGCGTAAATCCGGCACATTGCGCTGGTTCAGCGACAAGATCAACTCGCCATCAATGTTGTCCAAAGTAAAGTCAGGTACAATCACCTGGTTCGAGCTATTTTGCGGGTTGTTGACCGAACCGCCCGGTTTGGGGTTGAGTTTCAGAATTTCGTTGAAAGCCTCTTTCAGCTGGTCTTCTGTAATTTCAAATTTATGGAGAATTTTATCGTAGTGCTTTTTGGTGAATTCATCGAAGCTTTGCTGTAGGATTTTTGATGCCAGCAAAGTGGCATCTGTCCCTTTTTTACGTTGAATTTGAAGCAACAAACATTCCTGCAGCGAACGGGCTCCAATACCAGCCGGATCAAACTCCTGAATGACCTCGAGAATTTCTTCCAGCTCCTGTTCGGTTACATTCATGTTCAGGGTGAAAGCCAAATCGTCGCTGATGGACAGTAAATCGCGGCGCAGGTAGCCATCCTCGTCAATGTTTCCGATGATGTATTCGGCCAGCAATTTTTGCTGATCATTCAGATCGGTCAGTCCCAATTGCTCGGTCAGCGACTCGTAAAAGCTTATTCCCGAGCTGTAGGGCATATCGACTTGCTTATCGTCTTTCGAGTAATTGTTGGCGTTTAGCTTATAGGTCGGAATTTCGTCATCATCCATGTAATCTTCCAGCGAGAACTCGTCACTTTCGCTTTCACTGTTCTCGCTCTCATCACTTTGATCAACGGGTTCATCATCGATCATTTCAAGAACCGGATTTTCTTCCAGCTCTTTCTTGATTCGTTGTTCGAGCTGCATAGTAGGAATCTCCAGAAGCTTGATCACCTGAATTTGCTGAGGCGACAGTTTCTGTAGCAGTTTTTGTTGTAAACTTAAGCGTTGAGATGGCATACTATTCTAATTTCTCCAAAGTTAACTTTTCTCGAAATAACAAATATAAGCTTTGTTATCAAAAAGAGGTTGGCTTTTTAAGCCAACCTCTCGTGTTTTTCGTAATATTTAATGATTTTTTGCTTTAAAATTCAGCATTTTTTGGAGTTCGGGGGAAAGCAATCACGTCGCGAATGTTGCCCATTCCGGTTACAAAAAGGATAAATCGTTCGAATCCTAGGCCAAAACCGGCGTGCGGCACTGTTCCGTAGCGGCGGGTATCCAGGTACCACCACATTTCGTCGGTGGGCACATCCATTTCCTCCATCCGTTTCACCAGCTTGTCATAGTTTGATTCACGCTCTGAACCACCAATGATTTCTCCAATCTGCGGGAAAAGTACATCCATGGCGGCAACGGTTTTGCCATCGTCGTTTTGCTTCATGTAGAACGCTTTGATGTCTTTCGGATAATCGATCAGAATGACGGGCTTGTTGAAATGCTTTTCAACCAGGTAGCGCTCGTGTTCGCTTTGCAGGTCGATACCCCACTCAACCGGAAACTGGAACTTGCCTTTTTTGTAGGGTTTTGAATTCCGCAGAATTTCAATGGCTTCGGTGTAAGTACAGCGCACGAAATCGTTTTCGAGCACAAACTGCAATTTTTCAATCAGTTCCATTGATCGTTGATCCTGCGGCTTGTTTTTTTCTTCCTGCTCCAATCGGTTACTCAAAAACTTAAGGTCATCCATGCAGTTTTCCAAAGCGTATTTGATCAGGTATTTCAGAAACTCTTCGGCCAAATCCATGTTGTCCTTCAGCTCATAAAAAGCCATTTCCGGCTCAATCATCCAAAATTCGGCCAGGTGGCGCGTGGTGTTTGAATTTTCGGCTCTAAACGTGGGGCCAAAAGTGTACACTTCACCCAAAGCGGTCGCTCCGAGTTCGCCTTCGAGCTGACCCGACACCGTGAGGTTGGTTGCTCGGCCAAAAAAATCCTGCGTATAATCTACTTCGCCTGCTTCGTTCAGTGGCGGATCGATAGCCGGCAGCGTGGATACCCGGAACATTTGGCCGGCGCCCTCAGCATCCGAAGCGGTGACAATGGGCGTGTGCAGGTAATAAAATCCTTTGTCGTTAAAATACTTGTGAATGGCAAAAGCCATGGCGTGACGAATGCGGAAAACAGCGCTAAAAGTGGCTGTACGAAAGCGCAGGTGCGCATTTTCGCGTAAAAATTCCAGGCTGTGTTTTTTGGGTTGAATGGGATATTTCTCCGGGTCAGATTTTCCGTAAATGGTAATTTCCGAAGCAACCAATTCTACCGACTGTCCGCTACCCATCGACTCCACCAACTCGCCTGTAATTCCGAGCGCGGCGCTGGTGTTGATGTCGCGCAGCAAGGCTTCACCAAACTTTTCAACATCAGCAACAACCTGCAAATTATTGATGGTTGATCCGTCGTTTAGCGCAATAAAATTGACATTTTTACTGCCGCGTTTGGTTCTCACCCATCCTTTGACCAACACTTGCTGGCCTACTTCGCCGCCAGCCAATACTTCTTTAATTTTCAGTCGTTTCATGTTGTTTGTTGTGTTTTGCAGATTATTTCTTGTGCTTCCTGATGATCAGGCGCAAAATCGAATCACAAAAGTACATTTTTCTGCTGAAAAACATGAATTGGACCCTGAAAAGTTCAGGCAGTGAGCCCAGTTGACTTCCTTTGGGAGATCGATTTTCGAAATGCCAGGAATGATTGCTCTTTGGAGAGCGTACGCTTTTTTGTATTAAAGGGAGGACTTCACGCGGCAGTTCCTTGTTCTATTTCGTGTTAAAAAACACGATTCATCATAGGTGTGGTATCTCAATTATTTCTATTTTTGATAACAATGTAGAATTTCAGGTCATATAATTAATTCATTTGCAATGAAAAAGTTAGGCAGGTTTTTGTTTCCGTTGATTTTGATTCTGGCAATCGTCATTTTGTCAAATTGTAAAAAAACAAGTAGCGAAGAACCCATCGAAGCGCAGGATATTGCGGGCGTGGTGCAAAAGGGGCCATTTATTAGCGGCAGCTCGGTGACTCTGTATGATTTGAAATCGGATTTGACGCCGGTGGGAAAGTCGTATAATGCCCAGATAGTCGATAACCAAGGTTCCTTTCAACTCAATGGGATTGCCTTAAGTTCGGGCTATGTCAGCGTAAGGGCCGATGGTTTTTATTTTAATGAAGTGGCGGGCAGCCAGTCGGCAGCACAGCTCACGCTGTATGCTTTGGCCGATGTTACCGGCTCGGGCTCAATCAATGTGAATTTGCTGACCCACCTGGAAAAACCGCGGGTGGAATTTTTGATGCAGCAGGGAAAATCGTTTTCCGAAGCAAAAATTCAGGCACAAAGAGAAGTCCTGGCCATTTTCAGTCTGGATAAAGATGGAGTTGGAGCTTCGGAGAGTTTGAATATTTCACGGGGAGGCGAAGACAATGGCATTTTGCTGGCTATTTCGAGCATTTTGCAGGGCTACCGTTCCGAAGGAGCGTTGACCGAACTTTTATCGAACATCAGCAACGATATTCGCGAAGATGGGCAGCTGGATGACGAAAACCTGGGAGCGGCTCTGATTAACCATGCCGTATCACTCAACGCGACAGCCATTCAGGCGAACCTGGCCAAGCGATATCAGGAACTTGGGGCAACGGCAAGTGTTCCCGGTTTTGGACCGTTCATCACCAACTTCATTACAAAAACTAGCTTTGAGCCGACAGGACCTGTGATTACTTACCCGGCCAGCGGAATATATGGACAAAACATTCTTGCTTTGTCGACAACAGATTACTTCTCAGGACAAGGTAATCTTTTCAGCCTTGCTGCGGAACTGCCAAAAAATTCGGCCCTGAAGGTTCGGATTACTGCGCTCAGCGATTCAGACACCATAACAACGGTTTCGGCTGATACGACTGAAGTTTCAGGACCAGTGACAACCAAGGCGGCATGGTATTACCAAACAAGTACGAACTACAACTGGTCCATCTCTGATTTTGATATGGAGACTTTTTCGCAGACCTTTACCGCTATCGAGTCTGATCAATCCTGCGGTTTGGCGTTGTTCTTTGATCGTGGTTCGTTTTTGGTTGAATATTTTGAGATGAATGCCATCGAACCAAGCAAGGAAAAGACAATCACTGTGGAGTGATAAAGGGGCTTTGAATAATCGATTTCAATGCCGAAATGACAAGCAAAATGATATGAAGGAAGGAATTGTATTGACTTTGGTTTTAATGCTGCTTGCCGCTTCTGTAAGAAGTCAGGCTCAGTCTTCGGGATGTTGGACGAAACAGCAGGAGCAGCTGATTTTTGAGCATGTTCGGGCCTTCCCGGAGCAAACGCAAATGGCATATGCATTCATCGAAAACGGCGCAGTTGCTTTTTCAGGTGTCATTGTTGAAAGTGATACGATGAGGCTGGTTGACAACCATCAAAAAGTCTTTGAAATTGGCTCGATTTCCAAAGTGTTTACCGCAAGCTTGCTGACGGCTTTGGTTGTTGAGGGCAAGCTGAGCCTGGACGACCCGGTGAACGATCACCTGCCTTTTGCCTTGAGAGATTCCATTCGGCCCACGTTTAGGCAATTGGCCAATCATACTTCTGGTTTGCCCAGGATGCCGTCGAACTTTGATGCCGCTGTTCCGTTCGATCCGGCCAATCCTTATCGGAATTATGGCGCTGATCTTCTGGAAGCCTACCTCACAACACAAGTGGAACTGGCATACCAGCCCGGCGAGCGAAGTGAATATTCCAACCTGGGGACAGGGCTGCTTGCCTATGTATTGACGCAAATGACTGGCCTGGATTATCAGGAATTACTGGAGAAATACCTGTTTTCGAAATACAATATGATCGCCTCAACCACCCGGCGTAAGGAAGTGACTTCATGCCTGGTCAGCGGCCTTGATCAAAGCGGCAAGGCGACGTCGAACTGGGATTTCTCGGTGATGGTTGGGGCTGGCGGTATTCTATCGACCACCGAAGACTTGGCCAAATTTGCCCTGGCTCAGTTTGATGAGTCGAACCGGGAACTGGAACTAACGCGATTGCCGACGTTTGAAGTGAATGAGCAATTAGCGATAGGGCTGGGCTGGCATATTGTGAAAACACCTGCTGAAACGGAGCTCTATTGTCACAACGGTGGCACGGGCGGCTATAGCTCATCGATTGTACTCGATACCGACCGAAGAAATGGCGTGATTATCCTTTCCAATGTCTCGGCCTTTCACCCCGAATCGCCAAAAATTGAGCAACTGTGTTTTTCGTTGCTGCGGACGATTAATCAATCATTGAAAGAACAATAAGACAGCAATCAACCAAGCTTTTAAATCTTGGACCAGTGTTGGATTAGACGAAGGAAAAGCCGAAAAGCCAGCTCTTTTCACGTATTCCGATAGATTTCCAAGCGAAAGTCAACCGTCAGCTTTCATTTCTATGAGTTTCCAAGCGAAAGTCAGTCGTCAACTTTTATTTCTATGGAATTCGAAGTGAAAATCTGCGATTAACTTTTACTTCTATGAAATTCTAAATGAAAGTCAGCCGCCATCTTTTAATCCGATGGAATCTGAAATGAAAAAGGCTCAGCCCAAATTGGACTGAACCTTTTTACTGGTTTATTAAATGGTCTAGTGTTTATCTTTATTCCTTGGTAAACCGGATGTTTGAAAAGTAATACACTAATTCCTTGGAAGGATCTGGTCCTGGTTCACCTCCAATATTCAAAATAATAACACGGTTGTGTCTGCCCAATGCCGTTGACATATCCAAAGTAATGTCAGTCCACTGGTGCAAATCTTCATCCGGGATATAGAACCGGGGGATGTCCCAGTATTCCTGGCCGTAATCACTATTGCCGCCAAATGACCACATGTTGTTCATAATACGGGGCCAAAGTCTTTTAAAAGGTTCATCTGATCCTGTTAATTCACTTGCTGTAGGAGTATAGATTTTAAATTTCAGGTATTTATATTCTTCAATGTTAAATCTATATTCTTTTGGTAGGGCAATAACAAAAGAAGCACTTCGTTTGCGCGGAATAAGCTTATAAACATTTTCAAGCCCGTCTCCTTCGGGCGCATCTGTCGCAGGGAAAGTGTAATCGAGTGTGAAATTTCCATCCTGAACAATTCCGTCCAGATGGAATTGATTGCCAACCAAAACTTCATCGGGATTTTCAACCAGTTCTACCACGCCACTTGCAACGTAAGGCATTAAGATGTCATCGAGTCCCATGGTGTGTGGATGATAGTACACTTTTGTGAGTATTCCTGCTTCGAGGAAATCCTTCAAGGTATTTCCACCTGAAACGTTGCCGACTTTTCGCATGAACGGTGAAAATTCACCTCCACCTACAACATCTTGAACACCATTTCTGTCGTACGCCAACTCTGTAATACTAAACATATCGCCACCGGTTAAATCCAGTGTTTCCAAATTCGGGAAATAGAAGATATCCTGCAGCGAATTGGCGTGGATTGGATAGACCAGCTCGGTAATGTCAGACACACCATCGGCTGTAAAAGTAGTAACCCCATTGGCCTGAAGGATGTCTCTTTCGGCTGGCGCAAATTCGGATGAGGTGGTTGGCATATTCACATTCAGTACATTCTCAAAGATGACCGTATCCAAAATGGGTTGGCGGTTGACAATCGGAATGATTTTATATTCCATGTCGATGGCAACCGGTTGTCCAGCCTCAACATTTCCGATAAAGAATCTTGAATTCGCTCCACGTTCACCACTCTGAACCTCTCCGTTTTTGTCGGTATACTGAAAATTCAAGCCATAGTAGTTCATCAGTACCGATGAAATTCCGTTTGGCCAGTCAATGACGGCGGCTGAGGGCGATGCCATGACCCGAGGTGGGGTGACGGCATAGTTCGCCAGGTCGGTGCTGGTAAAGGGAATCAGGGCAATCTCGAGCGGCACAGATTCATTTCCAAACTCGTCGATGGTGTACACCTTAAAACGATAGAGTTTGGATTGTGTCAGTCCGGTAATGTTGACCCATGAAACCAAAGAATCAATGGTGATAATCTGATCGTCATACTCAATTCGAGTCTTTTTAGCTTTTCCCAGTCGAATCTGACTGCTGGGAATACGTCCGGCTTTCATCAGGTCAATTTCAACCCGTTCGAAGCCGATGTGTCCAATGATGGTATCGTACTTAGCCGGATAGACAACTTCTCCTTCATACTGTTCCTGCTTTTCGTACATGCCTTCGCACGACCACATAAATGTTGCAAAAACCAATATTGATAGCAATATGATGTTTCTCATAATTTTAATCTTTAAATCACTGTTCCTAATAAACTTAATTTGCAGCCTTTCTGCCATAAAGGGTAATCTCAGACAAGCAGTTGGCATTATCCAGCGTGTAGTTACCACCAAAGCCTTTCATGGCCCGGTAACGGAACCAACGGGTAGGTTTGGTGTATTGAGGTTCATCAGGATACATGTAGGCTTCATCGCCTTCTTTTCCTTTTTTCACAATTTCGAGTTCACTGAGTCCTACGGGAACTTCAATTTTATTCTCCGATACATACTCCCACGACTGTGTGTCTTCATCCCAGATGTACATTTCGTAAAGACCAACATTCTCACCGCGGTAATACTGTCCCTGGCAAAGGTCGCCGCAGAAATCCATATGACGCTGATGGGTCAAAATCCGGCTCAGCTCATAGTGGTCTCCCAGGTCGATAATCACGTTCCAGGGCATGTTTCCGTCAGCACTACTTCCGGTGCGGCCACGGCCTCCGGTGTGCATGTAGTTGAGGTTGTTTCCTTCGTCGATAATACCGTCAATGACGCTAACTAAGCGGCCTTCAACATTATCACCAAACGCCTGGGGAACGCCTCCAACGGAGTCGCTGTTCAATGGAAGTTCCCATCCCTCTTTCGAAAGTACCATGTCTTCCAACAGGTGAATTTGGCCCATGTCTTTCGGTTCAGTGATGTTCCCGTAAATATCTGAAACGCGAATTGACACACTAACCGGATCTTCTGAACTCAGCGCAAGATCATCAACAAATCGCCGGTCCTCTTCGAGGTTGGATGAGAAAACCGAAGTGAACGATCTTGACTCGCCGTTTTGGCTGTAATTGAAATCGATGTAAACATTGATACTTTGCTCCAGCTCATTGATCCAATCGACGAAGAATGATCCAAAGGCTGGTTTCAGTTCGAGTGAATTGACCACCCTTGAAATGGCCGACTCCAGTGGTTTAACTGTAACGGCAACCGGTGTTGAGCGGTTACCCGCCCGGTCAACAGCATACAAATCAATTTCGTAATTGATGGTATCGCCAAAGCCATACACATCGAGCGAATCGACAAAGTATGAGGCCGAAAAAGAGAACGAATCGCCTTGTTTGTTGGTATAAACGGCTTCGACACTTAAAAGATCCTCATCATCCGGAACTTCATAATAGAACCGGGCACCACCATAGAGTGGCTGGTAGGTCACCTCTGTTGGAGGCTGTGGAGGTATGCTGTCATCAGATGTTGCCCGGTGCACCTTCTCCTCTTCGCAGGAAGTGACAACCAGCAAAAATGCTGCAATTAGTAGTAAATATGCTTTTATGGTTTTCATACGATTCTTTTTATCGTGTTTATTAAATAAATAACCTGTCACCATTACCATCCCGGGTTCTGAACCAGGTTAGAGTTGGTATTCATCTCATTCAAGTCGATTGGCCATAGGCAATCGGTGATGGTAAACCGTCTGGTTTGCTTGACTTCCAGGTTGAAGAAATTGGCGCCAGTACTTCCGGTATAGTCCCATCCCCAAACAGGGTTTGAAAATTCCATGACGGCCCTTTTGGTCCGGATCATGTCCCAGAAACGGCTTCCTTCAAAAGCGAATTCAATGCTTCTTTCCTGAAGGATGATATCACGCATACCCTCTTTCGTTTTGTGCTTATTGACTGATTTTACAATGCTGGCATCTGCCCAGACGCTTTCAACATCAGGAACTCCGGCTCGTTCACGAACCACATTAATCGCGTCATAAACTTCCTGGGTTGGTGTGTCGTAGTATTCGTTCAGAGCTTCTGCTTTCATCAGGTACAAATCGGCCAACCGGATAATCGGGTACGGATATTTTACGGTACGCGCCCAGTGACCCGACTTCGATTCCATGTGAACAAACTTCTTGATGCCAATACCAGTTTCGTAATAGTCGGTGGTATGTTGCGAGGAGTTGAATCCTCCATGGCTACCAGCATACATGACTGTATTAATCCGTACACCATGCGAACGCCAGTATCCGCCCGTAATGGCCAGATTTGCGTAAAAGCGTGGTTCGCGGTTCAGGTACAGGTTAATCGTTTCTGCTCCGGGCTGCATAATGCCACGCAGTTCTTGGTACTCCGGATCACTGGCTCCGGGAGTAGTGGTCAGTTCCCACTTTTTATCCAGCTCAAAGGTCAGGTCTTCTTCAATAGGAACGCCGTTTTTTGTGTAGTACCGTTCAGCCATCCGGTAGGTTGCCGCCATCCATTGCCACGAGAAACCGGGCGTATTGGTAATGCCGCCACCGTAACCTTCGGGCAAACGCATGTTGGTGGAGTGTGCCAGTTCCGAGCCACCATAAATATCAATGTTGGAAAAGCCCCACACCAGTTCCTTGTTCCAGGGGTCGGTAATGGCCATTCTCAAATCGTAAATACGCTGTACGTTTTCTGTGTTTGCCAAATAGTCTTCACGATCAAAAACATAGGGTTGGGCAGTGTATTCGTACAGTTCAATGCCATTGGTCTCGCAGGCTGCCAGGGCCTCGTCGATGGCGTCAATGGCATCTTTCCATTTTTCCTTATCGTAGTCCAGCGGAAAGTAGGGGTCACCGTTGGGGGCAAAAAAGTCACCAAAATATTCCATATTTCCATTGAAGAATGGACTGGCACGGAACAGCATCACCCGGGCTTTAATGCCTTTGGCGGCTGCCTGGTCCACTTGGCCGAGGTTTGTCGCAATTGCTTTTTCCCGAAGTTCAGGAATCGCTTCATCCATCAAGGCAATGATGTAGTCAAAGCATTCTTCCACACTTGAACGTTCCTGGAATAGGTCTTCCTTGGACGCGTCAGGGGCAATTAATTCGTCTGCGATGATGATTGGTCCGTATTTTTGTACCAGCAAGAAGTTGTAGTAGGCTTTCAGGAATTTGACCTGGGCACGCCATTCGCTTCTTTCTTCGTCTGACATATCGGGTACTTTATCGATATTGGAGAGAAATACATTGGCTTGGCGGATTCCGGCGTACAGCCGTGTGCCGGCAGATGTACCGGACCAATCGCCCAGCAGAGGATCTGTAGCCGATTGCAGTCCCCGCATCAAACGGATTCCTCTTAAGTCCCATGCATTGTCATTCAAATCGAGGCGTCCGATATATTCATCTCCTGCCGTCCAGATAGAGCTGTGTGTTTGTTCTATATGCGGCATATAGCTATAAACTTTAGCCAGTGCATCCCAGGCTTCCTCTTTCGACTTAAAGAGGTCCTCCAGGGTTAAGGTATTGTCCGGAACCACATCCAGATACTCAGAGCAGGATGGTGTGAAGGCAAGGACAAGAAACAATATGATTAAATTTTTCAATCTTTTCATCTTCAATCTTTTTAAATATTAAAACGATAACTGGATACCAATATTAAACCGCTTGTTTGGCGGATAGCCCAATCCCCTGTTACCCATCTCCGGGTCCCATAGTTTGAACGGGCTGATAACAAAAAGGTTGGTTCCACTGGCATAGATGCGGGTACTTTGTAAGCCGATCTTCTTGAAGGTGTTTGCCGGGAGATTATATCCCATTTCAACGGTTTTCAAACGAAGGAAAGCGGCATCACGTAACCACCACGATGATGGATGTTCTGGTGTTGTTCTGTAAAGGGTCAACCGATAGCCGAGGCCAAAAAGCATGAACATCGGGGTTGGTTTCACTCCAGTAATCCTCGGCGATGATGGTTAAAGCGTTTCGTCGTCCAGCAAATGGAGCAATACCGTCGTCACCGGTTCCTGGATTGATAAACATTGAAACCCGGGCGTTCCCCTGGAAGAAGAACGACAGGTCAAAGTCTTTAAATCCACCTGATAAACCAAAGCCGTACTGAATCTCAGGTACGGTAGGTAAACCCAGAGGGACCTCGTCGTTAGCATTCACTACGCCGTCACCGTTTACATCCTTGTATTTGATATCACCGGCCTGGTAGGTACCAAAGTCTTGCTTGGGGGAGTTGGCAATTTCAGCTTCATCCACAAACAAACGCTCGGCAATCAAGCCCCACCACTGGTTGATAGGATGTCCCTGGCGTTTCAAGTATTCATCGGCATAATCCCGTTCATCCAATTGAACGTATTCATTGGTGGCAAAGGTGAAGTTGGCACGGCCGGTCATCCACCAATTATCTTGCGAAATGTATTGGTAATCAATGGACCCTTCAAAACCCATTGATTCCACTTTCCCAACGTTTCCGCTAATGGATGCCTCCAGACCTGCAGAGGATGGGAAGTTTTGGCGTTGCAGATAAATCTGGTCACGAATATCCTTGAACACATCTCCCTGAATCTTTAAAGCATCGTCGAGGAACGTTAGTTCAATACCCAGGTTCATTTTTGTTGAAACCTCCCAGGTAATATCGGGGTTGGCATACCGGTTGATCCGGTAACCGCCATATTCATTCATAAAGGTATTTCCCCAGCGATAACCGCCTCCTCCTCTAGCAATATCGGATAAATAGAAGAAACGATCCTGCCGTTCGGCAATGGCATCGTTACCTACTTTTCCCCAGGTAGCCTTCAACTTTAGGGTGTTGATGATATTTTCCATGGGAGCCCAGAACGATTCGTTAGAGACGAGCCAACCACCTCCAAATGAAGGGAAGAAACCAAACCGGCGGTCGCCACTGAATTTTTCCGACCCGTTGTATCCGTAAGCGAACTCGAAGAAATAGCGGTTGTCGAAATCATAAGTTAGACGTCCCGAGTTTCCCATGTTTCGTTCCGGAAGCGTTTCATAAATAGAACGGCTGTTCCCACTGGTCAACAGGTATTCTTCAAACATACCCACGGTCATTAAACCTACGCTGTGCAGCCCGAATTTACGGTCCCAGTTCAAACGGCCTTCGTAGTAATAGTGCGCACTGGCATCGCGTCCCGGATTGACATCACCTAGGAATGCCTGTCCTCCGGTTGGGTTCAGGGCAAAAAGCGTATATTCTCCGGTAATCTGGTTGTAGTTTTCCAAGTCGTAATAAAACGGACTGTATGATCTTGTACTTCTGTATTGACTCCAGGTGTTGACCGAGGCTTTGGCTTGCAACTTCAATCCTTCGGTGATAAAATCCAGGTCCTGCGAGAGAGTAGCCATGGCCGTAATCGAGCTTTCATTCCGGTCTTCGTAACCACGAACCATCTCAGCATAGGGGTTGGCTTTCAGGTTCCCGGTAACAAAGGTATTTCCAAATAAAATATGATCGGCGAAAGCGTGCTTTTCATCCGCTTCATAAACAGCAGGAAAATCTACTGGATTAGAGTTCATGACCTGTCTGAAAATATCGCCTGCACCGGTGGCTGGACCATTGTAGCGTTCAAACCGGCCTTGTAGCCTGGTATCCAGTCTGGTGGTTGGTGTCAACTTAAAAATAACGTTGTTTCGCAGCTGGACCCGGTTGATACTGATGTTGTTGTTAAAATTGTTCTCCGGGGCAACTTTTAACAGACCATTCTCGTTTTCTACCGTTCCAGCTACATAATAGGTGGCCACCTGACCACCGCCTGATACGTTAAAATTGGCTTTTTTATTGATGGTTGATTTCTCAAACAATTCATCATACCAATCAATATTGGGATAAATCATCGGGTCAACACCATCAATGGTCGATTGAATCTTCTGTTCGCTGTAATAGGCCCCGAGTAGTGGATTTCTGGAAATCCGGGCTTCGTTGTACAGGCGCATGTAATCCACGCCGTCCAGCAATTCGTTCATCTGGGTTGGGGTGGCGATATGTGTTTCTAGTCTGATGTTGATTTTAGCCGGTCCTTCGCGCCCTGACTTGGTCTCAACAATGATAATTCCGTTCGCTCCCCTTGCACCGTATAGTACGGTAGCCGAGGCATCTTTCAAAATGGAGAAACTCTCGATGTTATCCGGTTCCATACGGGCCAGATCATCCGGCGAGGCCTCAAAGCCATCAATCAAAATCAGCGGATTGGTTTTGTAACCAAAAGTAGTCACCCCGCGAACAAAGAACTGCGCGTTGTCATTGCCGGGTTCACCTGTTGTTTGGTACGAAATAATCCCTGGAATTTTACCCGCCAAAGCACTGGTCAGGTTCGATGCTGGTTGCTTTAGATCGGCCGGTCTTACTGTTTCAATAGAAGAAATCACACTCGTTTTTTTCTGCCTACCGAAAGCAACCACCTGGACTTCTTCCAACTGGGTGTCATCGTCATACAATGCTATATCGAAGATATTGCGATCTCCAACAACCTGCTCAACCGGGGTTTTCCCAATAAATGAGAAGATCAGCGTGTCGCCTACAGCAGCCTGCATGGAAAATTCACCGTTCACATCGGTACTGGTTCCCCGTGCAGTTCCCTTCACAGCAACTGAAACGCCAGGAAGGCCAAGGCCTACGTCATCTTTCACCACCCCTGATATTGTTTTCAGGCCCGGTTGTTGGATAACTTCCTGCACCTGTTCGGAAGCTTCGGTCTGATCAGGAATAATAACAATTTGCCGATCAGAGATTTCATACGTCAGGTCTGTTCCTTCGAACGCTTTTCTGAGTATTCGCTCAACAGAAAACCGTTCAGCTTTAACGCTCACTTTCTTTTCAAGGTCCACATCGCTGTCCTTGTAAAAGATAATAAACTCGCTTTCTTCCTGAATCTCTTCAAAAAGCTGTTTCATCGTCCCGTTTTCCAGGTTTATGGAAAGCCTGGTACTCTGAGAATAAGTAGAAGTTGCGTACAAGTTGCCAACTCCCAGCAGAAGCAGTAGTACACTCAATTTCATAACTCTTAAGAAATGTGCACAATAGTCCCTTCGATGGAAAAAATACGCACAGTTGCCACTTTTTTTCATAAATTTGTTCATCTTTTAGTTATTAAATATCGCCTTTGGCGATGTTTGTTAAGTACCAAAGCTTGCAGGTGTTGCAGCATCTGCAGGCTTTTTTTGTTCCAGGTTTGATTGTAATTTATATCGTTTAGTAGATCGTGATTCTTTGTTCCTCCTCTTTAAAGTTAAATGGTGTTGTTTTTTTGATGGTATTCAACACTTCTTCGGGACTGCTTTTAAGATCCAGACGGCCCGAAAAAGTAACTTGAGCCAACGGCTCGTCTTGCAGTTCGATTTCAATATTGTAATAGCGCGATACTCTTGTCAGGATGTTACCGAGGGTTTCACTTCGGAATACATAGTAGCCGTGGTGCCAGGATAAATAATCAGAAGGATCAACTCGCCGGCTGTTGAATTTTTCTTCGGTGGCATCAAACGTCACCATCTCTCCCGGTGATATCATCTTATTTTCGGCTGGCAAAAAGGCTTTTGTTTTACGGCTCAGTTTAATGGAACCCTCTTTTAAGACCGTGCTTGATATTTTATCCTCCGAATAGGCATTCAGGTTGAAAATGGTTCCAATTACTTCGATGTCGAATTGTTGTGATTTGACGATGAATGGCTTTGCCGGATCTTTGGAAACATTGAAAATGGCTTCGCCGTCCAGGTAAACTTCCCGCTTGTTTTCGGCAAATACGGCGGGATATACCAACTTCGAACCCGAGTTTAACCAGACTGTTGTTCCTTCGGACAGGGTAATTTTTGACCGCCTGCCGTAGGGAACCGTTAGCGTATTGAAGCTTGGTTCTACCGGTTCCAGTTTTTGCTGAACGGTTTGATTTGCTCCAATGGCAATTTCTTCTCCTTTGGTGCTGTACTGAATTTCTGACTCCACTTCCGAAATCTCGATGGCCCGGGCTTCACTTAAAACTAAGCGGGTAATCGTATCTGTTTTGTTTTCCTGAACGCTGTTGGCAAACTCCGCAATCTCGGAGTGCTGATCCACTTGGCTGTACCAAACTCCGCCAGACAAGGCCAAAATAAAAACGGATGCGGCGGTAAACCAGATTTGTCTGGTTTTTCGTCGGGTAATGGATTCGATGGAATACTGGATGCGCGTTTTTAATTGCTTCTTTTCCAATACAGACCACTGGTCCTTTGGTGTTTGCAAATAGGTATAAAGATGACTGGCTGATTTTAAAACCTTCGGGCTGGCATCTGCTTCTTCCCTGATTTTCTGCGTCGTAATCTTTTCTTCGGCTAAAATATCTTCGACTTTCTTTTTCACATGAATTGTGCTTATACCTATATAAAGAAGAAAAAAGCCAAAACATAGACAGCAAAAATGATTTTTTTTTCGAAAAAAAGTTAAATCGCTGATTTTCAGAGCTGATTTTTGGAATAAAGCAGGACGAATAAGTTCAAGGAAATTTCGTGTTTGGAAAGGCTTTTCCGTAGCGACTTTAAGGCCCGATACATATTGGTTCTGGCCGATTCAACTGAAATATTGAGCAGGACCGCAATTTCGGTGTAGTTGAGGTCTTGTTCAAACTTTAGAAAGAGCGCCCGTTGCTGTACTTTGGTTAGCTGGCTGATGGCATTGGCCAGCAAATCCATGCCTTCTTCCTGCCTCTCCGAGTCGATGATTGTCTCGTCGCAAGCCGGGGAGTGCGCACGGATCGTCTTCTCGAGCTTGTGATCAAGCTTTAGCAAACTCATGCTTAGTCGCTGTTTGTGAATGATTCGCTTTAACGTGCGGAACAAATAAAACTGGATGGAGTCGGTGGGGCGCAACTGTTCGCGGTACTTGTGCAGTTCCAAAAACAGGTCGTGGATGCAATCCTTCACGAAATCGCTGTCTTTACAAAATTGCATGCCAAAGCTGTACAACGCATCGCTATATTGGTCGTACAGTTCGTAAAAAGCTTTATCATCCCCAGCTTTAAAGCTTTTCCAAAGCAAAAGGTCTTTTTTCGGTTGGTTTGGCATACAATCCTGAAACTATTGGCACAAGCAAATTTCTCTCGGGCTCAAAAATAGGATTAATTTCGCTAACATCAATTACATACAGAGCATCAATAAGTTTTGGATTTGACCCAAAAAGTTCACGATGCCAAAAGAGCTTCAATCATTGAAGCTCTTTTGGTATCTTTTTTTGCGTTTAAAAACTGTCTGCTTTGCGGTAGGCATCAATGAAAGCCTGTTCTCCCTCTTTTCCCGGAATGCTGCGACCATGTTCGCAGCAAAGCACGCCGTCGTAGCCTTTGTTGTGAATGTGTTTGAATACATTAACAAAGTTGATCTCGCCGGTGCCCGGCTCTTTACGCCCCGGATTGTCGCCAATATGGAAAGCGGCAATCGATTCCCAGGCCATGTCAATGTTTGGGATGAGGTTGCCTTCGGTAATTTGCTGGTGGTACAAGTCGTTCACCAGTTTGCAGCTTGGGCGGTTTACGGCTTGGCAAATCATGTGCGTTTGCGGGATTTTGGTCAGGAACAAACCCGGGTGATCGGTCCAGGCATTGAGGGGTTCCAGTACCAGGGTCAGCCCTTCCGGCTCAACAATATCGCAACACATGCGCAGGTTATCGATTACGTTGGCGGTTTGGTAGTCCCACTCCAGGTTGTCAGCATAGCGTCCCGGAACCACCAGGGCCGTTTTGGCGCCGGTGCGTTTGGCACAATCCAGGCCTTCCTGCATTTTCTTACGCAGCATGTCCTTGATTTCCGGATCTTGTGTGACGAACGACTTCACACCAAAATCAGCATACAGCACAAACGGGCCCAAGTCCATTCCGTGGCGCGCCAACTCGTTGGCAATTTTATCCTGTAGTGCAGCGTCTTTGTGCATCAGGCCGTTGTCGAAAATGGCGCGGAAACCCTGATCGTTCATAAACTTGATCTGGTCGATCGGATCATTTCCCGCCATTTCGTTAAAAGTGCCCAGCCCGGGGGCATACTTCAGTTTAAACTTCGCCGAGTTGGACGTTTGTTGCGTTGAAGCCGATGCCGATAGCCCGGCGGTTAATCCGGTAGCTGCAAAGCTCCCGAAAGCGGCGTTCCTGATAAAATTTCTTCGTTTCATTGTAGCAATTGGTTTAGTAAAGTCTCAAAAATAAGATTAATTCATCCAGATTACAAACAGTTTTTTAAGCGTGGCAGCTACGATTTGGTTTTGTTCGTTCATTATTTATAGAATGAGTTGAAAAATTTTCATCGTGCAGGATCGTCGAACAGGGGGTTCTTAGCCAGTGCCCGCGCTGGTTCCTTCCCTTGTTTTCCAAAGCCAAACCCTTGTAGGCCGTCTAAGCTCTGTAGACAGAGCGTCATTCCGAACTGGTTTCGTAATCTGTTGGTGAGTTGCGCGGGTTGAGGGGACGGTTATCTGACTTATCCGACCCGTGAAGGATCTCGATGCCCGGTTTCAATACCGTGGGAAACTTCGAGCATGAATTGTTTTGCAAAAAGTACTTCGAGTTTTGTAAAAGTGATTCTTCATTTTGCTAAAATGAGTATAAGTTTTGAAGAGACAGGTATGAGTGTTGATATCATTGGTATGAGTGTTTATATAATCGGTGTGAGTGTTGATATAATTGATATTAGTGTTCAGATAATTGAGATCAGTATTGAGATAATTGATATGACTGTTGAGCTAATTGATATGAATGTTTAGATCATTGGTATGAGTGTTGAGTTAGCTGGTATTGGTTCGTCTAAATAATGGAATAGTGTTAATTAGAGTAGAATGTGTTTTCAAAAATGAAGAATAAGTTTTACTTTTAATGAACCGATTGTTATTAACTAAAACATTTGTCAATCATGTTACAATTCAACATTAGCTACCTGCTCGAAATCAAAGGAATTGCCAATCCCTTCAATTTTTTGGTCAAGCATGGGCTAACGCCCAATGTGGCCTCGCGCTTGCTCAACGGGAAAGTCGCGCAGCTAAAGCTAAGTCACGTCAGTGTGCTTTGCCGGTCTTTGCACTGTACGCCCAACGATTTGGTGGATTGGGTAGAGGATCACGATGCACCCTTGCCTGAAAATCACCCGCTGCAATCGTTGGTTCGCGAACATATCCCTCTGAATATACGCGGACAACTGAGGGAACTGTCGTTTGAGCAATTGAAAGAGGTCAGGTCGTTGATCGCGAAGATGAAGGAGACGGATCACGGCGATTCAGGCCATGATGGCGAATAAATTGGCAAAGGTTTTCAATTCTGCGCCGTTTCGCTTGTAGCCGGTTTGGTGTCAGCATGAGCAATCAAACCAATGAATGATGCGGTATCGATTTATTTTTCGACACAGGAAATGCTAATATTGCAGTTGCTCAGTTTTTGATACAACCGGCTTGTCATTTTAGGCGTGAAACACCAGCAAAGGTGTTTTCAGGTGAAACACCATTTTTCGTGCGATACTCGGGTTGAAAAACCGGGTAATCAGGTTGCGTTTGTGGGTGGTCAGCGACAGAATATCGATGCCTTTTTCCTGGATGTATTTTTCCAGATCGGTCAGCAAATCATCGCCGGCTACGATTTCGCAGGTCACCGAATCTTCCGGATAGCTTTTCTTCAGGACTTTGGCCATACTTTTCAGGCGGGCGCGGCTCAGCTCTTCGTTTTCGCGGTCGCCAATGTGCAGGCAGGTCACCACGGTATTGAAAGGTTTCAGCAAAGCCAGCAACTTGTCAATGGCTGTAAAGTCTTTCTCATCAAAATTGGTGGCATAAACCACTTTTTTTATGGATGACAAATTCAGCAGCGGAGCCTTTTCCGGAATTACCAAAACGGGCACTTTCGCCTTGTAAATCACGCCTGCCGTGGTGCTGCCCATCACGGCATCCATGTCGTTCGACGGCCCTTTGATGCCCATCACAATTAAGCGTGGCGGATGAAGTTCGGTGTAGGATAAAATATCATCTTCGGGGTAGCCCATTTTCACAATTTGCTCCATGTGGATGGTTTTCCATGCCTCCTTGCCAACTTGCTCCAGCAATTGCTTCTGAAAGCGTTCGAACTCCTCGTTAACAAACTCTTCGCGTTCTTTCAGGTGCTCATAAAGGCCGGCATCAAAAGCCATTACGTCGGAATAGGGGATGGTGAAATAGTCGGGCTGCGGAATCACGTGATAGAACACCAGGCCACAATTCAGCTTCAGGGCGATTTCGAAAGCCATGGCTGCAGCTTTCAACGAATAGCCGGAAAAATCGACCGGAATCAGAATGAAGTTCTCTGACTTTTGGTGACTTTTCTCCGCTTTCCCCAATAGCTTGTCCAGCACCGGATAGGCTTTTTTGGCATCTTTTGCGTTGATACGCACTTTCACACCGGAGGCTACCGCCCCCTGAATGAGATTGACATTTTCAAGTGAGCAATCAATCCCTTTTGCTTCGAGCAGAGAGCGCAGTACTTCAGCTTTATGATAAGGCAGCAAGGCAATGGTGATGATTTTATCTTCCATGACATCGGATTTTAGTGAACTTTCGTCTCTTTTTGTTTTTCGGTATTCAGCGGGTTTTAGTTTCAAAAACCGAAAGGAATCTTTGGAAAGCTATTTTTTAACATATCGATGAGAAATGATCCAAATCCATATTGGAATCCAAACAAATTCATCGATTTGCTGTTGTCACTTTTGACATAAAACGGTAAATTTCGGGATGCAAAAAACCGCACTGATAACAGGGGCTTCAAAACGGATTGGCCAGGCGATTGCCCGGCATCTGGCAGCGCAGGGTTGGAACGTGGCCATCCATTACAATTCATCGGCTACCGAGGCTCAAAAGCTTCAAAAAGAATTGAAGCAGCAGTTTCCTCAAAGTGAGTTTGATATTTTTCAGGCCAATCTGATGGACATGGCGGACGTGCAGCGGTTGATTCCGGCGGTGGTGCGACGATTCGAATCACTGGATTTGCTGGTCAACAATGCTTCGGTTTTTGAGCCTTCAAGTTTGAAGGAAACTTCGTTGGAATTGCTTCAGCGGCAAATGATCGTCAACTTTCAGGCACCGTTTTTGCTTTGCCGCGACCTGGCAAATGCCTGCAAAAAGGGCCTGATCATTAACCTTGTCGATACCAGGATCACCAACAACCGCTCGAACTTTGCGGCTTATTCCATGTCTAAAAAAGCCCTTTGGGAATTGACGAAAATGGCGGCACTCGAATTCGCTCCCAATATCCGAGTCAATGCCATTGCGCCAGGCGTGAGCTTACCGCCCGAAGACAAGGATGAGAAGTACCTATGGAAGTTGGCACAAGACATTCCGATGCAAAAACCCGGCGGACTGGAACCGATTCTTCGAAGCCTGGATTTTATTCTGGCAAACGATCATTTAACCGGGCAGCTGCTTTTTGCTGATGGCGGTGAAAACCTTGGAAAAAACAATTAATACATGGCACGAATACGCGTAAAAAATCTCTTGCTGCGAACCTTCATCGGATTTAATCCCGAAGAGTTGGTGAATAAACAAGATGTGGTCATTAATCTCGAAATTGAAATCAGCGTACCCAATGAAGCGCTTGAGTCGGACGAGCCCGATGGTATTTACGATTACAAAAAAATTACCAAGCGGGTCATTACCTATGTCCAGGACGGGCGTTTCAAACTGCTGGAAGTGTTGACGAAAAACCTGCTTGAGATGATTATGGAGGACGACCGGGTGCGCTGGGCCAAAGTTGAAGTGGATAAGCCACATGCCCTGCGGTTTGCCGAATCAGTTTCATTCGAAATGGAAGCCAAGCGATGAACACCTGCATTGTTGGCATCGGATCAAATATTGAAGCAGAAAAGTATATTCCGCTGGCGCTTGAAATGATTGGAAACGATTGTACGATTTTGCAAACCTCCAGCATGGTAAAAACCAAGCCCATTGGTTATGCTGATCAGGATGATTTTACAAATGGTGCCGTAAAAATCGAAACAAATTGGAACCGGCAGGAGTTAAACAGGTACCTGAAACAGGTTGAAGACCAGCTTGGCCGCGACCGAACCCAAATTAAATTTGGTCCCCGGACGATCGATTTGGATCTGATGATTTGGAACGGGCAGGTTGTCGATAAAGATTATTACACCCGTGATTTCTTGCGTCAGTCGGCTGCCGAACTTGGGTTTAAGGCATCCGGTTAGTCCGTCGTTCCATCGGTTAGCATTTCGTTTGCAATTAGAATAGTCATTTCAAAACAAGATTGTTATCATCGTAATATTCACCTGAAAAAAAAATAGGCCCCAAGTATGAAATATCCTTACAATCAATTCGCATTCGTTCTTCTCATCGCTTTTTTCATCGTTTCCTGTGGTAAAAACGATGATCCGATCGTTGAAGAACCTCTGTTTACCTATCTCGAGTCCGAAAAACAGGTTAGCACCATTCCACGAAGTTCCGCGCAGTTTTTATTTTCGGCGCTGGCTGCCCAATACGATGACGATGGTACGATGGACAATGAGGTGAGTTCGGGGGCTTTAGTTTACAAGGTGGCTTATAAAACCACTTTCGAAGGCGAAGCTTTAATGGTGTCTGGCTTGGTGTCTGTTCCCGACCAGCCCGGCAACTATCCGGTCATCAGCTTCCAAAACGGGACGAATGTGGAGTACAGTCAGGCTCCAACAGCTAAACCGGGCGACAACCTTTTTGTGGTTTTGGAAAGTTTTGCTTCGCTGGGATTTATCGTGGTCATTCCCGACTATCCGGGTTTTGGAGACTCGAAGCAGGTTTTTCACCCTTATCTTGAAAAGGATAATATGGTTCCGAGTTTGGTCGATCTGTTGAAAGCAACGCGCGAGTTTGTCAGCCAGGATCACATTGTGGCCTCGCTCAACGATGATCTTTACCTGATGGGCTATTCCCTTGGCGGCTGGGCAACTTTGCAGCTTCAGCGCGAAATTGAAACCAAGGGGCTGGAAGATTATCAGCTGAAAGCCAGTTCGTGTGGCGCAGGTCCTTACAATTTGAATAGACTGAATGAGCTGATTGTTGGCAAGGAAACTTATCCGATGCCTTATTTTCTGGCTTTTTTGATGCAGGCCTATCATGTGCATGGCGAATTTTCGAACCCGTTGAACACGATTTTTGCGGATGAATACGCGGCAAAAATCCCTGGTTTATTCAATGGAATCAATACCGGAGTCGAAATTAATGCGCAACTCACCACCAACGTAACTGACTTATTTCATCCGGATTTCCGTGCCGGTTACGAGTCCGGCGCAACGTACCAAGCCGTTCAGGAAGCCTTGAGCAAAAACAGCGTTGAGGCCTGGAATACCACGACGCCTACCCGTTTGTTTCATGGTGAAAACGACACCTTTGTTGCTGTGGAACTGTCCACTCAAATGGAACAGGATTTCCACGATCTGGGGGTCAGCAGTAACGTGCTAAGAGAAGTTGTACTGCCAGATGTGGACCACCAAAGTGCTATTTTGCCGTTTGGAATTAAGACGATCAATTGGTTTATCAACCTAAACAACAACTAGCGAAAGCTGACATATTTTAGGCTTTTTCCGGCTGAAAGCCCTTACTTTTGTTGTATGTCAACGATAAATGTACAAGCCGCAAAGCACATTTTCAAAAACATCAAAAACCGCGATGCTTTCCTTTTCTCTGTCGTTTAAATGGAGTGAACAATGCTTTTTTTTAATTTTAAACACATGAGAAATGGATTTACCTTTTGCAGAAAATTATAAAATAAAAATGGTAGAGCCCATCTACCGGAGTACCCGTGAGGAACGGGAAAATTGGATCGATCAGGCCCATTACAATCTATTCAACTTAAAGAGCGATCAGGTTTTTGTTGATTTGTTGACCGACAGCGGAACGGGAGCCATGAGCGACCGGCAGTGGGCTGCCCTGATGACCGGCGACGAAAGTTATGCCGGCTCCTCCTCCTATTTTCACCTGAAGGAAAAAGTGAAGGAAATCTTTGGATTCGACTATTTTTTACCGGTCCACCAGGGACGGGCAGCCGAGAATGTGCTGTTTTCGGTTTTGGTGAAAGCAGGTCAGCTGGTGCCGGGAAATTCGCATTTTGATACCACGAAAGGACACATTGAATTTCGAAAAGCCACTGCTGTTGATTGTACGATTGATGAGGCGTTTGATACAAACGGCATGCACCCGTTCAAAGGCAACATCGATATCAGCAAACTGAAAGCCGTATTGAATGAGCATCCCAAAGAGCAGGTGCCCATGATTATTGTAACGCTCACCTGCAACAGTTCAGGTGGGCAGCCCGTTTCGATGGCCAACCTGCGCGAAATCCGTCAGGTAGCAGACCAATATCAAATTCCGGTCATCTTTGATTCGGCGCGTTTTGCCGAAAACGCCTGGTTCATTCAAAGTCGCGAACCAGGCTATCAGGATCGGTCGATTCGCGAAATTGTCAGTGAAATGTACCAATATGCCGACGGGATGACCATGAGCAGCAAAAAAGATGGTATCGTGAATATTGGTGGTATTTTGGCCATGCGAAGCAAAGCATGGTACGAACAGGCTTCGGTTTACAATATTTTGTTTGAAGGATTTGTCACTTACGGTGGAATGGCCGGGCGCGACATGAATGCGCTGGCTGTGGGGTTGGATGAAGTGACCAGCGGCGTTTATCTGGAGAACCGGATTCGTCAGGTTCACTATCTCGGGAACAAGCTGATTGACATGGGCATTCCGGTTCAAAAACCACTGGGCGGGCACGCGGTTTTTGTCGATGCCAAACGATTCTTAAGCAGGGTTTCAAAGGAAGAGTTTGTGGCGCAAACTTTAGCCATTGAACTTTACCTGGAAGCTGGTGTGCGCGGTGTTGAAGTGGGTACACTGCTGGCCGATCGTGATCCGCAAACGAAGGAAAACCGCTATCCCAAACTGGAATTTTTGCGTTTGGCCATTCCGCGCCGAACCTACACCAACAACCACATGGATGTGGTGGCGGCAGGCCTGAAGAATATTTTCGACCGCAGAGATTCGATTGCCAGGGGATTTCAAATTGTGGAAGAGGCACCGATCATGCGGCACTTTACCGTGAAATTGGAGCCCATAAACGACCAGTGATAAAAATAAAATTGGAGGAGATTGCCACGAGCCTGGTCGGGAAAAATCCGGATCAGGCTTATTTCTTCAGCAGTTTAAAGGCATGGCGCCATTCGTTGTTCCGAAAGCCAGGAATACACCACAACATGCTAAGTGGCTCAATGGCCCGGGCAGCTTCAACTTTGCCCATATCTTCGGTTTCCCAGCCAAACAAGTCCAGCACTTCTCTCACTTGCTTTTTGGCTTGATCATTATTTCCGCAGATGAACATCGTGGGCTGGCCGTCTTCAAACTTTGGGTTGACCATGAGCGCATTGCCTACGCAACTAAAGGCTTTGACAAAGTTGATCCGGGAGTATTTTTCCTGCAAGTGTTCCATGAGCGAAGTATTGGGTTTGGTAAAAAAGTGCAAAACGCCGTTTACGGGTTCCTCATCGCTGATTGGATTACAGGTGTCGATGACTGTTTTTTCGTGCAGGTTGGCTGCTCCGGCCAGGTCGAGCACAAATTCAACGGCACTTCCCTTCACGGCCAGTACGACCAAATCGCCAAAGTGAGCCGCCTCTTCAAATGTACCGAGCGAAGCTTTTTCGCCGGCGTTGTTCAGCCAATCTTCCAGCCTACGTTTATCACGGGTTCCAAGTTTAACCTCGTACCCATATTTTAAAAAGCCCTCGGCGAGTGCCCGGCCAACGCTTCCTGATCCTAAAATACCCACTTGTTTTCTCATGACAGTTTTTATAAAAAATTCATACTGATTAAGTCATTGGATGATACGATTTATTTTGAATTTTGGTTTTCAGGCTCGAAAGAAGATTGTACCTTCAAAATTCAAAAAAGAGCAGGATGCTGAAACCAGAATTATTAAAGCAAGGAGACCGGATTCGGGTTATTTCGCCAGCCGGCAAAGTGGAGAAAGAGAAAATTTCTGCAGGCATGAAATTGTTTGAGCAAGCGGGTTTTGAGGTGGTGTGGGGTGATCATACTTTTGATAGCCACTATCAGTTTGCAGCATCCGATGCCAACCGCTTGCTGGATTTGCAGCAAGCCCTGGACGATTCGGAGTGTAAAGCCATTGTTTGTGCCCGTGGTGGTTATGGTGCCATTCGCCTGGTTGACCAACTGGATTTTTCGGGATTCCGCAGGCAGCCAAAATGGGTGGTTGGTTTTAGCGACATTACTGTGCTGCATGCCCGCATTCAGCACGAAGGTTTTTGCAGCATCCATGGGGCCATGCCGGGTTTTTATTGGAAAGATCAGCTGCCAACCGAAAGCTTCAGCGAGCTTCTGAAAACGCTGGCAGGTGAATCCCGTCCGGTGAAGGTGCCACCTCATGAGTTTAATCGGCCTGGTCAGATCACCGGAAAGCTGGTCGGTGGAAACCTCTCGATTGTTTACAGCCTGATGGGAACACCACTCGAACCAAAATTGGATGGCAATATTCTTTTTATTGAAGATTTGGCTGAGTACCTGTATCACCTCGACCGGATGATGCACAGCCTAAAGCTAACTGGAAAACTCAAAAGCCTGAAAGGATTGCTGGTGGGCGGTTTTACCGATATGAAAGACAATGAGGCTCCGTTTGGGCAGACGGCTCCGGAGATTATTCGCGATGTTGTGCGAGAATACAGTTTTCCGGTCTGTTTCGATTTTCCGGCCGGGCATATCGATCGTAATTTGCCGTTAATCCTTGGTGCCGGGTATCAATTGGAAGTGAATGAATCGCAAGGGGTGATTTTGACGGCGCTTTAACAAATTCAAAACATCGATTGTCTTAACTTGTGACATAAAAAGACGGACATGAGCCAACGAAAAGAACTTGGAAACAAAGGTGAGGCGCTTGCAGAGGAGCATTTGCGAAGCCTTGGCTATCAAATCCTCGAAACAAACTGGCGGTCGAACCATTACGAAATTGATATCATTGCACGGGATAAGGATGAGCTGGTTATTGTGGAAGTAAAAGCCCGTGGCAGCGCCACTTACGAGCATCCTTCGGAAGCAATTAGTGACAAGAAAATTCGTTTTCTGATTAATGCGGCTGAAGCTTATATTTTTGAAACCGACAGCCATTTGGATACTCGATTTGATGTGATCACCATCATTTTTTATGGACAAAACTTTGAGTTGGAACATTTTAAAGATGCCTTTTACCCAACGGCCTGAAATCCACATTTTAATCCTTATTTTTGAGCCACAACAAACGACCATGAATATTGAAGAATTGAGAACCTGGTGCATCTCCAAAAAAGGCGTGAGCGAAGATTTTCCGTTTGATGAAACCACGCTGGTGTTTAAAGTGATGGGCAAGATGTTTGCTTTAACGGATCTGGAAGGAGATTTAAGCATCAATTTGAAGTGCGACCCCGAAGAGGCCATTGAGTTGCGCGAGCATTATTCCTGCGTGTTGCCGGGCTATCACATGAATAAAGCGCACTGGAATACGGTTCTGGTGGATGGTTCGGTTCCGGACCAATTGATCCGGCAATGGATTGACCAGTCGTACAATTTGGTTGTGGAGAAACTCAGCAAAAAGCAGCAAGAAGCATTGGCACAATTATAAAACCAAATGATGATGGAATTTGAATTGAAAACAGAATACATTGAATTGATTAAACTGCTGAAGTTGCTTCGGCTGGTTGAATCGGGCGGAATGGCGAAGGTTGTGGTTGAAGATGGTCTGGTAAGTCTGAACGGAGTAACCGAATATCGTAAACGCGCAAAGATTCGAAAGGGAGATCAGATCCAATTTGAGGGGCAAACGGTCGTGGTAAAATAAGAAAGCCGGCGAAGAACTCGCCGGCTTGAATTGTGCTTGTGCTTAAGAGAGAGAGGAGAGAAGAACTAGAACCAGATCGCATTGCGTATGAAACGACCGTTGTTAATCTCAAATTTCAAAAATCCTAAGCGCAAAATCAAACTTTTTGCTGTCCATTATATGAACTGCACTTTTTTGGCCCAAAAACACCCTGAAACTCCGACGAACGATTAGATATTGTTTACCAGAAAATTTTCAAATGGCATTTTAGTGAACCTATGTTAGAATTTAAGACTTAATCCGACCCCAAAAAGCTGTTTAAACTGAATTCGGGGACCACTTTCGTCGATTATTCCGTCATCATTGGTATCTTTTCCGATGTGGACATCGTCGTCATAAATCAGGTTGGTAATTAAATTGGCTGATAAAAAATCATTGATTTTCATATTCAGCAAAACGTCCCAATGTATGTCGATATTCTGCGGCGTGTCCAGGTAATTGGAAAACAAATCCAGCTTGGTTTCAAAATCGACATTTTTAACCACGGTGGTTTTAAACTGGCTTTTTAGAAAAGCACCCATTTCACCCCGGCTTTTCTTACCCGGATCTACACCAAACGCTCCGGCATCCGATAGCGCATCGTCAGTCACCACCGTCATTTTTCCGGTTAGTGGCGAAAGGAACAGCGAAAACTTATCATTTGGCTTATAATCCACACCCAATGCCAGGGTGAGATAGCCAGGTGCCAAAAAAGTTGAGATCGCATCGTCGGTGTTTGGATAATTGTAGCCTTCGGTCATCTGTGTTCTGAAATTGAACAAGGCGGTATAAAACAGCTTGCTTTCCGCCTTTGGCTTAAAACCAAACTTGGAGGTAAAGTCAATTTTATCTTCTGTTTTTACTGCTTTGTCATCTTCTTCTTTCAGAAGGCCATAGCCCATATTCAGCGTATTTTCCCAACTTTTGTTGTCTTTGGCATAATTGGCAAAAACGTTGAACAAAACTGTTCCCGAAGCAGAGCTTTTACCTCCCGCCGCCCAATTGGTTAAGGAAACCTGAGAGAAATTAACCGAGATTGTTCCTCCTTTTTTCCAAACGCTGGTGGTGTCGGCGGCAGATTGTGCAAAACCAGCAAAAGGCAGCATTAACAACAAAATGAGTAATCGTTTCATAAATCATTTGGGGTTTTGGTTCGAATAAATACTATTGCTGTTGGATGTGTAAATCCATTTGAGGGAATGGAATATTCAGTCCAGCTTTTGGGAATTCTTTGTACACAAGCTCGGTGAGATCAAATTTGATCGCCCAATAATCAGCGGCTTGTGCCCATACCCGAACGGTAATATTTACCGAGCTGTCGGCCAATTCACTCAAAACAATGAATGGAGCGGGGTCTTTTAGAATGCGTGAGTCGGCTTCAATTATTTTAGTGATTGTTGCTTTGGCCAGGTCGTAGTCATCACCGTAGGCAACGCCAAACACAAAATCAACACGGCGTTGTGCTTCTGTCGAGTAGTTTTTTACCGAACCGGTTGACAGGCCGCCATTGGGGATGATAATGGTCACATTGTCCGGCGTTTTCAGAATGGTATTAAAGATCTGAATTTCACGAACACTGCCCGCATAGCCTTGTGCCTCAATGTAGTCGCCAACTTTAAAGGGTTTGATAATAAGGATGATCACCCCGCCGGCAAAGTTTTGCAATGTTCCCGATAAAGCCATACCAACTGCCAGGCCAGCGGCACCCAAAATGGCGATGAACGAAGTCATCTGAATGCCCATCATTCCGATCACCGAAACAATCAGTAAAACTTTCAGAATAATGCCGGTCATGCTTTTAAGAAAGCCACGAAGTGAAAGATCAACGTTTTTACGATCCATCAGCCGGGATAACGCGTTGGTCAGAATCTTGATGACCCACAAACCAACGACCAGCGTAATCAGCGCCGAGATCAATTTAATACCATAGAGGACAGCCATTTCTGAAATCCAACTTGAAGCATCTTGTAAAATTTCCATAATTATAGGATTTAAAATTTGTTTAATGAACGTCAAGTTACAATTCTTGTTCGGTTAAAACCAGCTAATATTAAAAAAAAAAGACGGTCTCTTCCGAGATCGTCTTCTATCAAACTTAGCTAATTATTTATACCCCATTTACGCCATACTTTCAACCAGGTTTAAGGTGTCTTTCACCTGGTGCATGCGCGAAATCTCTTCATCCTCGACATTAATCTTAAAACATTCTTCGAGAAAATAAAGAAACAAGGCCCAATCAACCTGATCAAAATTCAGGTCTTCATCAAAGGTGGCATCCAGTTCTATTTCCTTTCTGGGCACCCCGGTCTTCCTTAAAACCCTATACAAAGTTCTCCTAATTGTCTTGTTTTTCATCGCGTTTCGTTTTGTTTCGTGCCCATCTGTTTTCTGACTTTAAAAGACACAAATTCGTTGCAAATATAAAAAAATCGAACAAACCATTAAACGATTCAAAGATTAAAAAAGTTTTGGGAAATAGAAAAAATTGAGTCATCCAATTGCCGTGAGTCTTTAACATTCAGATAATCAAAATCTAGTGTGCGATTTCCAGTCCTTTTTCAAACAACTAAAAACCTTAAGATCGATGTATCTTTCTTGATGTTTTTCTCCTTGACGCTCAATGCCTTCAAACTCAAAACCCAGCCGTAACGGAATGGCCGAGCTTTTGTCGTTTCCCACACCACATCGGATAACGATTCGGTTCATGCCAAGTTCTGAAAAAGCAAAATCGATCAGTGTTTTGGTTGATAAAATCACAATGCCTTTGCCGGTCATGCGCTCAATCAGCCAATAGCCAATCTCTGTTTTTAGGTTAATCCGGTCGGTATCTTTGTATCCGATCAAACCGGCGAAGCAATGATCGTACCAAATTACAAACACATCATCCTGATCTTGACCGGCTCTGGAGGTGATGGACTGAATAAATGCTTCGGTGTCTTCCTGTGTTTCAGTATCCTGAACAAAAGGGAGCCAAGGTGACAGAAATGCGCGGTTGCGGTCAATCGCCTGGAAAACCTGGAAAGCATGCGAAAACTTGAGCTTTTCCAGTTCTATTTTTTGATTTACAATCAGCCTTTCCATGAGGCCGTCAAGATACTTATTTTTATGAATTTCGTGGTTGCCGGAAGTCAAATCCGAATTTCGTGACAGTCCCATTAATTTCTATATTTGCGAATGTGACACAAAAAAAGAAGCAAATTAACAAACCATTGGATTCAAATTAACATGAAACAGATCACGCTCTTTTCTCTCATTGTAGTTTTTCTCCTTCAGGTTTCGTGCGTTAACTCGCAGGATAACAGTCAAGATGGAAGTCGTGTAAAGATTGAGACTGAATTTGGAGATATCACCTTGAAGTTGTTTGATGAAACTCCGATTCACCGGGACAATTTTATCAAGCTGGCCAACGAAGGTTTTTTCGATGGTCTACTTTTTCATCGGGTGATTGAAAACTTTATGATCCAAGGTGGCGATCCCGATTCAAAGAATGCCGAGCCGGGAAAGCGATTGGGCGGCGGCGATCCGGGCTATACGCTTCCTGCCGAGATTGATTCATCGCTGTTTCATAAAAAGGGCGTGCTGGCTGCAGCACGCAGGGGAGGCCCGTCCAACCCCGAGAAGCGCTCATCGGGTTCGCAGTTCTACATTGTGCAGGGTACTGTTTTTAGCCACGGGGCGCTCGTCCGAAATTTTCAGGGGTGCCATTTGGCTGATCTTTTGGTTGGCCAGTTCTCTGATTTCGGCCATCCGAAGAT
>NZ_LGIA01000165.1 GCF_001270965.1 Sunxiuqinia dokdonensis
TTGTTTTTAAGGATTGACTATTTATCGACCGAATTGGTTTTTCGGTAGCGAATTAAGCTAAACAAATTGAAAACTCCTACTATTTTTACATCAAAAATCAACAGGTTACAATTTATTAACAAACCGTTATAAATTCAGGAACCAGTCCCATGGCGTATCTATTGGTCACTAAAAGGAAAGGGCTCTGAAGGTATCCGGGCTTCGGACAGAAGCGCTTTCATTTCTTCAACAACCTCCGGATGCTCGCTGGCCACATTGTTTTCTTCGCCCAAATCAACCGACACATCATACAGCTCTTCAGTTTGTTTTTCAGGATTGAAGACCTGGTAAGTAACAAACTTCCAGTTTCCTTTCCGAATAGCCTGGCGTCCGCCCTGCTCATGAAACTCCCAATACAGCTGATCATGCTGCTCCTGGCCTTCTTCGCCAAGCAAGGCCGGCAGAAATGAAATGCCTTGAATATTTTGAGGCTTTTCAGCATCAACTATTTCAGCAAAAGTTGGCATGACGTCCCAAAAAGCGGAAACATGATCCGATACGCTCCCAGCAACAATATTGGCTGGCCAACGGGCAATCATGGGCACGCGGATTCCCCCTTCGTATAAATCGCGTTTATAACCTTTCAAGGGGCCATTGCTGTTGAAAAAATCCGGATCGGCACCGCCTTCCAGGTGCGGGCCATTGTCCGAAGTAAAAATGACAAGGGTATTGTCTTCAAGACCCAGCTCCGCGAGTTTTGCCATCACATCCCCCACTTGCTGATCCAACAGGGTGACCATGGCCGCAAATGCCGCATGCGATTCTTCCTGGTAGCCATACGATCCTTCACGAAAACGGCTGTCGCCGGGCTTGGCACCGTCATAAACACGTTCGGGTAAAAACTTATTCCTGAATTCGGCCATATACTCCTCCGGAATCAGCAATTCGGCATGCGGAATCACATTGGGATAAAATAAAAAGAACGACGTATCCTTATTATCTTCGATGAAACGCAGGGCCTGCTCATGAATCAAAGTGGGCGCATAGGTTTCAAACTGATCTTCCACATTGCCTTCCAGTTCAATTTTCTCCTGGTTGTGCCACAAATGCCCGGGATAGTAATTGTGCGCCAAACTCTGGCAGTTGTACCCGTAAAACTCATCAATGCCTTGCTTGTTCGGATCGCCTTCGGTACCAACAAAGCCAAGTCCCCACTTACCAAAAGCACCGGTAACATAGCCAGCTTCTTTCAGCATTTCGGGTACCGTGAATGATTCGGCAGGTAATGGCCACTGGCCTTCCGGCTCCCAACCTTTATTCCCGCGGATCGGTGTATGCCCGGTATCCAACCCGGTCATCAGCGATGAACGCGACGGAGCGCAAACCGTACTTCCGGCATAGTGCTGGGTAAACAGCATGCCCTGACTGGCCAGCCGATCGAGATGAGGTGTCTGAAACTTTTGCTGGCCGTAACAACTTAAGTCGCCATAGCCCAAGTCATCGGCCAGAATATAAACAATGTTGGGCTTTGGTGTTTGTTTTTCCTTTTCTGGTGCAGTTTGGCAGGCCGTAAATACAGACAACGCTGCCAACCCACTGAAAATCGATTTATTCATTTTTTTGAGATTGATTTGAGTAGTAGATCTATTTAGCAGGACCAAAATAAACAATAATGCCCCAACAACAAAGCTGCCGGGGCAATATACACCAAAATCTTCACTTGATCTGGACTTTGCTATATGAGTAGAAGACAAAACTCATGCATTAAAATAAGTTTGTTTTGTTTTCAATTCCAGAGGAATTTTATGTTTGTAGAAATTGAATTGGTATCATGAGTTCGACCCCGCGGGGTCGCATCTATACGCCATTATCAATTTCTATAACCATTTGAACCCGCTGGGTTCGTTTTTAAGAGCAAATAAATTCGTGATGATACGAAGTTATAATCGCGGTTCGGAAACCGCGACACCCAATGACTAAGCACGCTGGCGGTGGCTTTTCCTTCCCTTTTATGGCATGCCATTTAAACCGTCACACAGCCTTCAGAAGCAGTCCCTACCAACTGGACGTACTTCTTCAGCATTCCGCCAGTGGCTTTGCTTTCGGGCTTCACCCAGGCTTTTCGGCGTTCGGCAATTTCCGCTTCACTCAAATCAACCGACAACTGGTTTTTAGTGATGTCGATGGTGATTCTATCACCATTTCGAAGCAAGCCGATCAGCCCGCCTTCAACCGCCTCGGGGGTGATGTGCCCTACCACAAATCCGTGTGAGCCGCCTGAGAACCGGCCGTCGGTGATCAGTGCCACATCCTTGCCCAGGCCGGCACCAATCACCGCGCTGGTTGGCTTCAACATCTCCGGCATGCCCGGCCCGCCTTTGGGCCCCGAGTTGCGGATGACAATCACCTCGCCTTTCTGCACTTCAGATAAAATTCCCTTGATGGCTAAAAACTCATCGTCGTACACCCGCGCCGGGCCGGTGAATGATTCGCCTTCCTTACCCGTAATCTTGGCCACCGCGCCATCTTCGGCCAGGTTTCCATACAAGATTTGCAGGTGACCCGTCTTTTTGATGGGGTTGCTCAAGGGCCGGATAATTTTTTGATTCTGATCCAGGTCTCTCACCCGTTCGAGGTTTTCACCCAAAGTTTTCCCGGTTACCGTCAGACAGTTTCCATCCAGAAAACCTTCTTTCAGCATAAATTTCATCACTGCCGGCACACCACCCTGATCATGCAGGTCTTCCATCAGGTATTCGCCACTGGGTTTTAAATCAGCCAAAAACGGCGTTGAATTGCTGAGCCGCTGAAAATCATCAATCTTCAAATCCACTCCAACGGCTTTTGCCATCGCAACCAAATGAATCACCGCATTGGTCGATCCGCCCAAAATCATGATCAGGCGAATGGCATTCTCAAAAGCTTGCTTGGTCATGATATCGCGGGGTTTGATGTCTTTCCGCAGCAATTCGTTGATCGCTTCGCCCAGCTGAACGGTCTCTGATTTTTTCTCCTGGCTCAAAGCCGGATTGGAGGAGGTATAAGGCAAGCTCATGCCCATACATTCAATGGCAGCAGCCATGGTGTTGGCCGTGTACATGCCCCCGCAAGCACCGAACCCCGGAATACAATGCTGAATAATGCCTTTGTAATCGTCGTCGCTCATGTTGCCTTTGATGCGTTCGCCGTAGGCTTCAAAAGCCGACACAATATTCAAGTCCCGGTTTTTCCACCGTCCTTTTTTTACCGTGCCGCCGTACATCAGAATTCCCGGACGATTTAGCCGCCCCAAGGCAATCATGGCTCCGGGCATGTTTTTGTCGCAACCCACAATCGGGATCACGGCGTCGTAAAACTGGGCGCTCACAACGGTTTCTATCGAATCGGCAATGATTTCGCGCGAGGGAAGCGAATATTTCATTCCTTCGGTGCCATTGGTGATACCATCGCTCACGCCAATCGTATGAAAAACCAGTCCATACAACTCTTTCTGAGCATCGACTCCCCGCTTGACCGCGTCGGCCAAACCATTCAAATGCATGTTGCACGGGTTCCCCTGAAAGCCGGTACTTACAATTCCCACTTGGGCTTTCCGGAGATCATTCTCACTCATCCCGATGGCATAAAGCATGGCTTGCGACGCGGGAAGGCTCTCGTCTTGTGTAATTTTTTCGCTATATCGATTCAATTTCTTTTCCATAACAATTTCATTCAGGTCGTTAATACTGATTTGTTAACGTTTCCTGTTGAATATTGTTTGGAAGGATATAGTCGCTAAACCTTACTTGTTTTCCTCTGAGAACTGCCGGCCTGCGCGAATCGCTTTCAAGTTGATTTCCACAATCTGCTCCCCTTTTCGGGCAAATACCTCGCGGATCCCATCTTCCAGTTTCGCAAAATCGATGTCGATAAACGGGCTGGCAGCGCCAAGCATCACCATGTTTGAAGCACGCGCGTTGCCGGCTTCCTTGGCGATCCGGTCCGCATCAATCGCAATAAAGCGAGGAAGCTTATGGATTTCTTCCATCACCTTTTCGTATTCCGGATAATTCGGAATATTGACGAAAGGCGTGGTGTTGGTCACAAGGTAACCCTTTGCTGAAAGAAAAGGCAAGTAACGCAACGATTCCATGGGTTCAACCGACAAAATCAGGTCGGCAGTTCCCATCTGGATTAAATCCGAAGCGATGGGTTTGTCGGAAATACGCATGTGCGAAACCACCGCACCGCCGCGCTGGCTCATACCATGGGTTTCGGCTTGTTTTAGGTACAGGTTGTTTTCGAGGGCGGCGGTTCCCAAGGCGGCGGCAATGGATAAAATTCCTTGTCCGCCAACGCCGGCTAATATGATGTTTGATTTCATTGTTTCAGTTTTTTAATGATTGGCATGACGGCTGATATTTCTCTTGCGGCGGCTGGCCCGCTGAATACATTCGCGGCGCGGAATAATCACCGAAACACCTTCGTATTCGAGCTCTTCGCGGAACAGCTTCACCAATTCAGCATGATTCTTTTTCAAGGGAACAATCACATGAATGTGTGCCGGGTCAACGCCCAATCCTTCGCAAATGCTTTCAATTTTTCCATAGGCCGACGAATCCTGTCCACCGGTCATCGATACGGATTCATTATCAGAAATCACTACGGTGATGTTTGACTTTTCGTTCACTGCGTCGAGCAAGCCGGTAATTCCCGAGTGCGCAAAAGTGGAGTCGCCAATGACGGCCACTGCGGGGATCAAACCCGCGTCAGCCGCGCCCTTCGCCATGGTAATCGACGCCCCCATATCCACACACGAGTTGATCGTTTCGTAAGGCGGAAGCGCCCCCAAAGTATAGCAGCCAATATCCGAAAACACACGGCCCTTGCCATAGTCGGCCAGCACTTCGTTCATGGCTTCGTAAGCATCCTGGTGGCCGCAGCCCTGGCACAAAGCCGGTGGACGGTTAGCAACCACCGAAGGAACCTGAATGCCCACGTAAGTTTCCTTACCCAAAGCTTTCGCTACCAAATCCGGGTTCAACTCACCATCGCGTGGCAAAGTTCCATCGAGCCGCCCTTTGATTGGCGTTCCGCCCGCAAAATAGCCTTTCAGTTGCTCTTCAACCAGCGGATAGCCTTCTTCCAACACCAAAATCGAATCGCATTCCGCCTCCATCTTTTTCAATTGTTTTTCGGGAAGCGGGTATTGCGAAATCTTCAACACCGGATAAGGACAAGCTTCATCGGGATAATTCTCCATCAGGTAGTTGTACGAAATTCCGCAGCAAACAATGCCCATGCTTTTGTCGGCTGCATCGGTATATTGATTGTATTTCGATGCTTCGGAAAGTTTGACAAACGACGCTTGCTTGTCGAGCAAAGACTTATACCGGCGGCGCGCAATGGCCGGAAGCAGCACAAACTGACGTGGATCTTGCGGCATGCTCAGCTGGTTTTCATCCAACACCGGCTTGTACTCCACCCCGGCCCTGGAGTGAGCCAGGCGCGTGGTGATCCGTAACATCACCGGCACTCCGGTTTCTTCGGAAAGGGCAAAACCCTCTCGGGCCATATCGTAGGCTTCCTGCTGGTTTGATGGCTCCAGCACCGGAATCATGGCGAACTGTCCGTAATACCGCGAGTCCTGCTCATTCTGCGACGAATGCATGGACGGGTCGTCAGCAACAGTCAGCACAAAGCCACCATTCACCCCGGTAATAGCCGAATTGATAAAGGCGTCAGCCGCTACGTTCAGCCCCACGTGCTTCATACAGGCCATGGTTCGCTTTCCGGCGTAGCTCATGCCCAAAGCTGTTTCGTAGGCCGTTTTCTCATTGGCCGACCACTTGCTGTGCAGTTGGCGCTCAATAGCCAACTCATTCTCCTGAATATATTCGGTAATTTCTGTTGAAGGTGTTCCCGGATAGGCATATACGCCCGACATTCCTCCGTCGATCGCGCCCTGCCCAATCGCTTCCACTCCAAGTAATAAATGCTTATGCATAGTGTTGATTTATTGATTTCGTTTTGAGACTTCAAAATTAGCAGTCCACACCTTAGAACCAATATAAATTACAAAGCTCGGAAAATGATAAAACCACGGTTTCGATGTACGTCCGGAGCTGGCTAAAAAACATCTAGACTTTTTTGAAAAACATCCGGACTTTTTTTAGAAATATCTAGACTTTTTTGAAAAAGGTCTGGACCTTGCTGAAAAAACATCCAGACTTTTTTGAAAAAGATCAGGACCTTTTTCAAAAACATCGGTACCTTTTTTAAAAAGGTCCGGACATTTTTAGACAGTCGATCCTTCGCCTAAGGTTTGGATACTGGATTCTCGATACTGGATGCTTGATACTTGCAGCCCACTCCTTGGCTTTTCGCGACAAAACGATCGCTATCACTAAACCTGCAGCGTTCCTCAATTTGGAACTTGAAACTCGAAACCCGAAACTCGAAACTTGGAACTTGAAACTTAGAACTTGAAACCTGAAACTCAACCCTCCATCCGTTGAAAAACATTCTCAGGATAACTGATGTCGGCCAGAAACAAGCCCTCGGCAGGAGCTGATGCGCCGGCCAGACCGCGGTCTTTTGCTTCAATGATCTGCCGTACTTCGGAAATTGTCAGCTTACCGCGCCCCACTTCAACCAGCGTACCCACAATGGCCCGCACCATGTTGCGCAAAAAGCGGTCGGCCTTAATGGTAAACACCAACTGCTGACCCTTGCGAGCCCAACTGGCCTCGTAAATCGTACAATTGTTGGTTTTCACGTCAGTGTGCAGTTTGCTAAAGCTGGTAAAATCGATGTAGTCAAACAGAACCGCGCAGGCCGCATTCATTTCATCCACATCGAGCGGGCGGTTCAAATACCAGGAAGTTTCCTGTGCAAACGGATCTTTACGCTTGTTGATGAAATAATGGTAGGTACGCGAGGTAGCATCGAAGCGGGCATGCGCTTCGGAATTCACTTTACTGATGCGAAACAACACCAAATCGGCACCCAGAAAACTGTTCATTTTATAGCTGAAATCCGGATGATCGAGCGCCGTTTTCTCCGAATCGAAATGCGCCACAAAGTAGCTGGCATGTACACCGGTGTCGGTTCGTCCGGCACCAGTCACCGCAATCGGTTCGCGGCAAACCGTGCTCAGCGCTTTTTCCAGCGATTCCTGCACCGTTTTCGCATTGGGCTGAACCTGCCAACCATGAAAGCGGGTGCCATTATACGCTAACTCGATAAAATAACGTTGTTTCAAAATCAGTTAATTTTCGCAAATGTAAAAAAGATATCAGAAAAGGCTGAATGAACAGCTGAAATTGTTAATTTTACAGCTCTTTCAGCGGGAGGTTAACTTAACAACTTTTAACAAAGTTACATCCTTTTTAGTAGATGATTGAAGTATTTTCGTCAACCAAAATCGAAACAAATAATTAAAATATGGATCAAGCAGTTGATATTCGTGAATTGAATGAACGAATCCAAAAGGAAAGCTCTTTTGTGGATTTGATCAGTTTGGAAATGAACAAGGTCATTGTTGGCCAAAAACATTTGGTAGAAAGTTTATTAATTGGCTTGCTTTCCGGCGGTCACATTCTGCTGGAAGGGGTGCCCGGACTGGCAAAAACCCTGGCCATTAACACGCTGGCTCAAACCATCAGTGCCGATTTTGCCCGCATTCAGTTCACCCCCGACTTGTTACCCGCCGACTTGCTGGGTACGTTGATTTACAGTCAGAAAAACGAAGAATTCATCGTTAAGAAAGGGCCCATCTTTACCAACTTTGTATTGGCCGACGAGATTAACCGGGCACCGGCTAAAGTGCAATCCGCCTTGCTGGAAGCCATGCAGGAACGCCAGATCACCATTGGCGACGAAACCTTCAAATTGCAGGAACCTTTCCTGGTGATGGCTACCCAAAACCCGATTGAGCAGGAAGGAACTTACCCACTGCCCGAAGCACAGGTTGACCGTTTCATGCTGAAAGTGGTGATTGACTATCCGAAAAAGGCGGAGGAAAAACTGATCATTCAGCAAAATCTGCTGAAGCAGTTTCCGAAGGCAACTACCATCTTGCAACCACAAGATATTTTGAACGCCCGCGAAGTCGTCAAAGATGTTTACCTGGATGAGAAAATCAGCCAGTACATTGTCGACATTGTGTTTGCCACCCGCGAGCCTGCCGAGTACAAGCTCGAAAAATACGCCGACATGATTTCATACGGAGGTTCGCCCCGGGCAAGTATCAGCCTGGCGCAGGCCGCCAAAGCCTATGCGTTTATTAAACGACGCGGGTATGTTGTGCCGGAAGACGTGCGTGCCGTGTGCTACGACGTGCTGCGCCACCGGATCGGACTAAGCTATGAAGCCGAGGCCAACAACATCACATCCGAAGAAATTATTACCGATATTTTGAACACGGTTGAAGTTCCGTAAAACGAGTTTTGAGTTACGGGTTATGAGTTGCGAGTTGGGCAACTTGAAACTTTAAACTTTGAACTTTTACAAACTTGTAAGTATGGAACACACGGAGTTACTAAAGAAGGTACGGAAGATTGAAATTAAAACGCGGGGTTTGAGCCGGAATATTTTTGCCGGCGAATACCACTCAGCGTTCAAGGGGCGCGGAATGGCCTTCAGCGAAGTGCGCGAATACCAGTTTGGCGACGACATCCGAAACATCGACTGGAATGTGACTGCCCGCTACCACAAGCCGTACATCAAAATATTTGAGGAAGAACGTGAACTGACGGTCATGTTGCTGATTGACGTGAGTGGTTCGCGCGAATTTGGTTCGCTCGAAAAATTCAAAAAAAATGTGATCACCGAGATTTCGGCCATTCTATCGTTTTCTGCTATTCAAAACAACGATAAAATTGGGGTGATTTTCTTTTCTGAAAAGATTGAAAAATTTATCCCGCCAAAAAAAGGAAAATCCCACATCCTGCGGATCATCCGTGAGTTGATTGACTTTGAACCGGAAAACAAAGGCACGAACATTACCGAAGCCATTCGTTACCTGACCAACGCCATTAAAAAGCGATGCACCAGTTTCATTATTTCCGACTTCATTCAAAATGAACCGGATTTTGACAAGGCGCTTTCCATTGCCAACAATAAGCACGACATTGTGGCCCTGCGCATATACGACGAACGAGAAACCGAACTGCCTCCAATTGGTATGGTTAAGCTGAAGGATGCCGAAACCAATGAATACGTTTGGGTGGACAGCAGTAGCAAAAAGGTTCGGGAAAACTATGCCCGCTGGTGGCGCGAAACCAATCAGAAGCTGGACACGGCCTTCAAAAAAAGTGGCGTGGATTATGCCAACATCAACACCAACGAAGACTATGTGAGATCGCTGATGACATTGTTCAAAAAGCGGGGGTTAAAAGCATAAAAAGCATGAGAGGATTTAAAAACATAGCGGTTGTGATCGGACTGATCCTGATTCAGACAACAGCCGTTCAGGCACAACGCATACAGGCCCGGGCCGTCATTGATTCAACCAATGTTTTAATTGGCGATCAATTTAACCTGCGGATTGAGCTGGACCAGCCCAACAATGTGAACATTGAATTTCCGTTGATTGGCGATTCGCTGTCACCGACCGTTGAAGTGATTGAGCAATCGCCGCTGGACACCTTCGAGTTGGATGAAGCCAACCAAATTAAGATCATCCAAAACCTGACCATCACCTCCTTCGACAGCGGAAAACAGGTAGTCCCATCGCTTCAGTTTCGCCTGCAGTACGATGAGTTGGCTGACACCATCGAAACCCTGCCAGCCGAGTTTTTTGTCCACAGTATGCCCATTGACACCACCAAGGGGCCAGTTGACATCAAAAAACCTTACGAGGCGCCGGTGACGCTGAAAGAAGTAACACCCTATATTTTGGGTGCGATTTTAATTGGAGCTTTGCTCTTTTTCTTGTTCTACTACCTGCAGCGGAGACGCAAGAACAAGCCTATTTTTGTAAAGCCGGCCAAGCCCAAAGAACCGCCGCACATTGTTGCGCTTCGTGAGCTGGATCGGATCAAGGAAGAAAAGCTTTGGCAAACCGAAGACATCAAAACCTACTACAGTTTGGTGTCCGACACCCTGCGTACCTACATTGAAGACCGGTTCAATATTCAGGCGATGGAATACACCTCTCACGAAACCATCCGGGCTTTTGAAGAACGCAAAAACCTGATTTCGCAAAAATCATTGGAAGAACTGAAAAACATTCTGAGCCTGTCGGACTTGGTGAAGTTCGCCAAATACAAGCCACTCCCTGACGATCATAACCTGACGCTGATGAACGCTTACTTTTTTGTGAACCAGACCAAGCAAGAAGACAAAAAAGCCAGCCAGCCAAAAGATGAACGCGAAGGCGAAGATGTTGATTTAAAATAACAGAAAGATGATGAACGGAATAACATATAAGAATCCGGAGTTTTTTTACCTCTTGCTGGTATTGATTCCCATGATCGTGTGGTACTTGTTTCAGTATCGCAAGGCGGGAGCCAGCATCCGGTATTCGAGCGTGAAAGGATTTGCCGGCTTATCGAAAAGCTGGAAACACTACTTGCGACACCTACCCTTTTTACTGCAACTGGCTGGCATCGGACTACTCACCGTGGCGCTGGCCCGTCCACAGTCGTCCAACAGCTGGCAGGATGTGACCACCGAAGGAATTGACATTGTGATTGCGCTCGATATTTCCAGCTCCATGCTGGCCCGCGACTTTCAGCCCAACCGGCTGGTGGCCGCCAAAAATGTAGCAACCGAATTTATCTCGGGCCGCCGCGACGACAAAATGGGCCTGGTTGTGTTCGCCGGCGAAAGTTTTACGCAATGTCCGCTAACCACCGACCATGCCGTACTGATCAATCTGTTTAAGGATATTGAAAGTGGCATGATTGAAGATGGGACAGCCATTGGGAACGGATTGGCCACTTCGGTAGCACGGCTAAAAGAAAGCGACGCCATCAGTAAAGTCATTATTTTACTCACCGATGGTGAAAACAACCGGGGCGAAATCGCGCCGGAAACGGCTGCCGAGCTGGCCAGAACCTTTGGTATTCGCGTGTACACGGTTGGCGTGGGAACGATCGGAACAGCGCCCTACCCTGTTCAAACCCCCTTCGGCATACAAATGCAGGATGTGGAAGTGAAGATTGATGAAGAAACCTTGCAGAAAATAGCCGACATTACCGATGGTCAGTACTTCCGCGCCACCAATAACGACAAGCTGGTTCAGATTTACGAAGAAATTGACCAATTGGAAAAATCTAAAATGGATGTGAAAGAATACAGTCGGAAAGATGAAGAGTTTAGCCGCTATGCCTTGCTTGCCGGATTCATTTTACTGACAGGACTATTTCTGAAAACCACCTTATTTAGAAACATTCCTTAAATGGAGCAGACTATGGAAATGTTCAGATTTGCACATATCGAATACTTATACGCACTGGCCATCATCCCCGTGCTCATCATCCTTTTTTGGATGACGCGGAGACAGCGCCGCAAGGCTTTAGAGCGTTTTGGACAAAAGGAAATCATCAGCCAGCTGATGCCCAATGTAAGCCAATCACGCCCGGTTGTTAAGTTTATCATTTGGTTGCTGGCCATCAGCGCCATTATTGTGGGCATCGCCCAGCCCCAATTCGGCAGCAAGCTCAAAACCGTTAAACGCGAAGGCGTTGAACTAATCATCGCGCTGGATGTCTCCAACTCCATGCTGGCTGAAGATATTCAGCCCAACAGGTTGGAACGCTCCAAGCGAGCCATTTCACGTCTGGTCGACAACCTGACGGATGACAAAATCGGGCTGATTGTATTTGCCGGCGATGCCTACACGCAATTACCCATCACCTCGGATTACCCATCGGCGAAATTGTTTCTGAATGCGGTTAGTACAGATATCGTACCCCGCCAGGGAACCGCCATTGGCGCAGCGATTGAAATGGCCTCGGTCTCCTTCAGCCCCCAATTTGAGGGTAATAAAGCCATCATTGTCATTACCGACGGGGAAAACCACGAGGACGATGCCATTGGGGCAGCCACAGCCGCTGCTGAAAACGGAATCATCGTGCATACCATTGGGATGGGATTGCCACAAGGCGGTCCGATTCCCGTTGTCAACAATGGTCAACGTGATTACCGCAGAGACAAAGAAGGCAACGTTGTGGTTACTAAACTGAACGAGGAAATGCTGCAGCAAATCTCTGCGGCCGGAAATGGCATTTACGTGCGGGCCAACAACGCGCAAGTGGGTTTAAATACCCTATTTAATGAGATCAACAAAATGGAAGAAGCAGAAATGGAGTCACTGGTTTATTCCGATTACGAAGACCAATTTCAGTGGTTCCTGGGATTTGCCATCTTGATGCTGCTGTTTGACTTTTTGATTTTAGATCGAAAAAACAAATATTTGAAAAACATCAAATTATTTGGATGATGATGAAAAAGTTAATGACACATACCGGAATAATCCTTCTCCTGCTGGTAATGGGAATAACTGCCCAGGCACAAAACGAACGCAAATTTGTGCGGCAGGGAAACGAAATTTTTGAGCAAGCGCTACAAGACAGCACTAAGCTGGACACCACGGCTTTTAGCCAGGCTGAAACGGCGTACCGTAGAGCATTGGAAAAACGACCCGATGATTTGAAGTGGAACTTTAACCTCGGCGATGCGCTGTACAAGCAAATGAAGTTTGAAGAGGCAACCTCCAAGTTTGAAGAAATTGCCGAAAAGAGTGAGGACAAAATTGAAAAGTCGCGGGCTTATCACAACCTCGGCAATTCGATGATGATGCAGGACAAGCTCGATGAAAGCATTGAAGCTTATAAAAAAGCCTTACGCAACAACCCGGAAGACCTGGAAAGCAAATACAACCTGGTTTACGCCATGAACCTGAAAAAGCAGCAAGAACAGCAACAGCAGCAAAATCAGGATCAGAATAAAGATCAGGACAAAGATCAACAAGATCAAAATCAGGACCAACAGCAAAATCAGGATCAACAAGATCAGAACAAAGATCAGGATCAAAAGGACAAGGACCAGCAGAAACAGGATCAGCAAAATCAAGATCAGAATAAACAAGACCAGCAGCAAAAACAACAACCTCAGGAACAAAAAATTTCGAAGGAAAACGCGGAACGGTTGTTGCAGGCCTTGCAAAACGATGAAGAAAAAATTCAGGAAAAAGTAAAAAAAGCACAAGCAGCCAAAGCACAACAGCGCCAAACCGACAAAGACTGGTAGTGGTTTAATTTCTTACTTTTGCACGAAAATTAAAATTACAGCATAACTGAGTAAAATGGTTAAAAGACTCCTATTTACACTTTTGCTTCTCATTCCGGCCTTTTTTGCCGAGGCCGACGCCGTGAAGTTCACCATGTCGGGCCCAAATGCGGTTTCCGTTGGCGAACAGTTTCGTTTGTCATTCGTCTCAAACGAACGTGGAACAGACCTGAAACTGCCAGACATCTCAAACTTTGATGTATTGATGGGCCCGTCTTCATCCACAAGTTTCAGCAGTCAAACAATCAATGGTGTGGTCACACAGTCTTACACCTATTCCTACATTTATATTCTGCGGGCCAAAGAGGAAGGAACCTTTACCATTCGACCAGCGTCCATCACCATTGACGGCAAAGTTTACGAGTCCAATGAGCTGACCATCGAAGTGGTCAAGGAACAGCGTTCGCAAGGCGCTACAGGCAGCCAGCAACAACAGCAGTCGGCAACGCCAAGTGGAACGATTAGCAAAGAGGACTTGTTTGTGAAAGTCGAACTCGACAAAAGCAACGTTTTTAGGGGAGAGCAAATCATAGCTACCGTTAAAATCTATGTTTCTCCCGAGGTTCCCATCACCAGCTTTGATGATGTCAAAATTCCTTCCTACGCTGGTTTTTGGACACAGGAAATTCAAATTCCCAACCAGATTAGCTTCTCCAGGGAAGTGTACAACAACAAAATTTACCAGGTTGGTGTGCTGAAAAAGACCATCCTCTTTCCGCAGCAAACTGGTCGGATTACCGTCGATCCCTTTGAAATTACCTGCATGGTGCGGCAGCAAATCCGCCAGCAACGCAGCTTTTTCGACGACTTTTTCGACAACTACCGAACCATTCAGGCCAAGGTGGTCAGCGATCCGGTAAACATTAACGTGAAAGAATTGCCATCGCGGCCCGATGGATTTTATGGCGGTGTTGGCAATCTGAATTTTGCGGCCACAATCGATAAGCAGCAGCTCAAATCAAATGAAGCAGCAACCCTGAAAATTACCGTTTCGGGCAGCGGAAACCTTCGTTTAATTGACGCGCCCGAAATCGAATTCCCGGTCGATTTTGAGGTTTACGACCCCAAAACAAACGAGAGCTTAAATGCCACCAACAATGGCTTGAACGGAACAAAAACCTTCGAATACCTCTTTATACCAAGGTTTGCAGGCGACTACACCATTCCACCAATCAAGTTTGCCAGCTTTAATCCGGCCACGGGCCAGTTCAAACAACAGCAATCGCAGGAGTTTGTCCTATCGGTCGAAAAAGGCAGCGACGAACAAAGCGCTACGGTCACCAGCGCCTACTCCAAAGAAAATCTTCGGCTGATTGGTCAGGATATTCGATACATCAAACAAGGCAAATACAAATTGAAGGAGAAAGAAGCCCTTTTCTTCGGAAGCACCGCTTTCTACTTAATTTATCTTGGTGCGTTACTGGCCTTTGCCATCATTGTACTGGTTTACCGTAAGAAACTAAAAGAAAACGCCAATGTACAACTTCTTCGAAATAAAAAAGCCAACAAGGTAGCACGCAAACGCCTGAAAGTGGCTGCCACACACCTGAAAAACAACAAGAAAGAAGAGTTTTACGAGGCTGTTTTAAAAGCTTTCTGGGGCTATTTAAGCGACAAGCTGAGTATTCCGGTAGCCGACCTAAATCGTGTCAATGCCACCGAAGCACTCAAAAAACGCCAGGTTGAAACCGAAGCCATTGAAGAGTTTATTCACATTGTAGATAATTGTGAATACGCCCGTTACGCGCCAAGTGCTGTTGAAGGAACCATTGAGGAGATTTACCAAAAGGCCGTCAAATTGATGGGGAAACTGGAAAAACAAATTCGTTAAAAACTGGAAAAATGAAAACGAGCTTTCAAATCCTATTCATCCTGCTTCTTTCATTGAGTGCGCCGGCACAAGATGCCCTGTTGGAAAAAGCCAACGAGCATTACGCCAATCAGCAATACGAAGAAGCCATTACCGCTTACCAGGAGGTTTTAAACAGCAACCGGGAGTCGGCTGAAGTGTACTACAACCTGGGAAACGCCTACTACAAAAATGGCCAAATTACGCCAGCTATCATCAATTACGAACGGGCCAAACTTCTGGCACCCAACGATGAAGACATTGAGTTTAATCTCGAGCTGGCCAACCAGCATGTGATTGATGCCATTGAACCTTTGCCGCAAGTTTTTTTTGTGCGCTGGTGGAACAACCTGGCCAACAAGTACCCGGCTGACGGCTGGGCAAAGATCAGTGTCATATCCTTTATTCTGTTTCTTGTTTTGGCCGGCTTGTTCTTTTTTACCCGTACAACGGCAGTCAAACGGCTTTCGTTTTGGGTGGGAATTTTAATTGTAGCCATTTCCATATTTAGTTTTAACTTTGCCGCGCGGCAGAAAAAACAGATGATCAGCCATAATTTTGCCATTATTGTTCAACCTAGCGTAACGGTAAAGAGTTCGCCGGCAGAAAGTGGAACCGATCTCTTTTTAATTCATGAAGGACTAAAGGTTGAAATAAAAGATAGCCTGGGAAGTTGGAGACAAATCCGTTTGGCTGATGGAAACCAGGGCTGGTTACCTGAAAACAGTCTGGAAAAAATCTAAAAAACGCCGGCAACAGCCGGTTTTTTTATTGTTCGAAACATTTTTACAACCATTTTTAACGAGCGTTGTTTTACTCATAAATTTAAAATCATGGCTTATAATTTACTTAAAGGTAAAAAGGGAATCATTTTCGGTGCACTAAACGCCGATTCGATTGCCTGGAAAGTTGCAGAACGTGCTTTTGAAGAAGGAGCGACATTTACATTAACGAATACTTCCGTGGCCCTGCGTATGGGCGAAACCGCAAAACTTGCTGAAAAATGTGGTGCTGAATTGATTGCTGCTGATGCAACCAATGTTGAAGACCTCGAAAATCTAGTCAAAAAATCGATGGAAGTTTTGGGTGGAAAAATAGATTTCATTCTACATTCCATCGGCATGTCGCCCAATGTTCGCAAAGGCCGCCACTACAGTGACCTGGATTACAACTATCTCGACAAAACGCTGGATATTTCCGCGATCTCTTTTCACAAAGTCTTGCAGGTTGCGCGCAAGCTCGACGCCATTAACGAATGGGGTTCCGTGGTTGCACTTTCGTATGTTGCCGCTCAGCGCACTTTTTACGGCTACAACGACATGGCCGATGCCAAAGCACTGCTTGAGTCAATCGGACGCAGTTTCGGCTATATCTACGGCCGCGAACGGAACGTTCGAATCAACACGGTTTCGCAGTCACCAACAGTGACTACAGCCGGAAGTGGAGTGAAAGGAATTGATAAATTGCTGGATTTCGGAGAACGCATGTCTCCACTGGGTAATGCCACCGGCGATGAATGTGCCGACTACTGTATCACCTTATTTTCGGATTTGACCCGCAAAGTAACCATGCAGAACCTCTTTCACGATGGTGGATTCTCCTCAATGGGAATGAGCCTGAGAGCGCTGGAACAATACGAAAAGGGATTGGGATGTGATTGTGAATGTGGCGATGCCGGAGATCACGATCATCGTTACGATTAGTAAACCAAAAACGTATAAAACAAAAAACGAAGCCGGGGAAACTGACTTCGTTTTTTTGTGCCTTAAGCTTTTAGAAACCGAAGGTCATCCTGATAGTCAATCTGAATATCCTCATGCAGTTTCGCCAAAACAGACTCTATTTTTGCTACTTGCCGCACATAGATATTTTGCAAGGCCACACTTCGCGATAGAGGAATCTTCGATGTCCTGACTTTGCGGCAAAAATAGATCAGCAGATCTAGCTCGGTGGTTTTTATGCCCGAATATTTGATGTATTTGTTGGTGTCGCGCAAAATTTTACGCAGGCTTTTTTTGATTAAATAAGTGCTTCGCCTGTTTATTGATTCAAAACTTTCATCCATCTCTATTTTCACCGATTCGACATAAGATTGCTCATTATCAGCCTCAAACAACAAATAAGTGAGCAGTTCTTTATTTTCTTTCTTGAATTTTGCCAGGCGAATACACAACGCCTGCAATTGCTCAGGAGGATAAATCTTCAACTCGTCTCGTAATTCTTTCAGGGAGGAAGCTTTCATGTTTTTGATTAAAAAATTATTCTTCAGAAAGAAAATCAGCCGGAAATTCAACGGGCAAAAGTTTGTCGCCGTTTCCAAGCCTGATCCAACTGCTGAATGCGCGTTTTCCTTCCTTCAGCACAATCACCCGCGCGCCATTGGGCAAATCACCATAAGTGGTCTTTCCACCCGTAAAACGTCCGTAGGTCAACGCAATTCCATTCAGGTAAGCCATATAATCATTTACATGGTCGTGGCCGACAAAAGTCCCCATTACATCGCCGGCATGCAGCATGGCAGCGTACATGCCCGTATTAATCTCCGGTGCGCATTCGTCTTCAAATCGAACACCAATGGGCGGATTTTTTTCGTTTCCATACGCTTGCCGGTACTCGGGGAGCGGAATATGGAAAAAAGCCAAAGCCGGCAGAATCTTGCCATGTCTCTGTTGCTGAATCTGGCTTTGCTCAAGATACCAATTCACCTGGTCGATATGAAACCATCCATAGCCTTCAATCCCTTCCATGGTGCTGTAGGCGTTTGAATCCATGCAATAAAGTAATGCCGCATTCCCATCGCTTTTGGCCGACTTAATTTCCAACACATAATTGCCATAGCCATTTACTCCGTCCACTTTGGGCTGCAACAAGCTATAAGGCATCCGGGTTATCAGTTCCGTCAACTGCGCCCGCGAAACCCCATCTTCATCATCATGATTTCCAAATACTACCGCAAACGGAATGTCACGTTCGATACAAAGCGCTGTTGCCAGATTCCACCCTTTTTCCACCGGCTTTCCCGTGACGATGTCACCAGTATAAACAACCAGATCGGGCTGTTCAAGATCGAGCACTGCCGCCATGGTTGCAAACGCTGCCTTCGATGCGGGATCATTGGCTTTGATGTGCGCATCGGTAAACTGAACAATTTTAAACGATTGGTCAGCACGAAATTTCAAGTTAATTTCCTGTGCCTGAATCAGATTGGTCATGGTCAGGAAAAACAGGAGGGTAAAACTTAATCTTTTATTCATTATCCTTATTTTTGAAGTTTCAAAATACGAAAATCCTTGCGAACCAAACAAGCTATCGTACAATCAAATTGAGAATATCATTATCAAAAGTGTTATTCTGAAATAACAACAAAAACGAACGTGACACGTTAAGAAAATCATGAAAAAATTATTCAATCATGTTCCATTTCGAATAAAAATTGCAACAACTGGCTTCTATGTCTTTCTGGTTGCAACTTTGTCGCTCATTCCGGCCAACGACTTACCCAACGTTCCATTTTTTCCGGGTGCCGACAAACTAGTGCACGCCGGGATGTATTTTGTACTTTCAATTCTGATTTTATGGACCTTTCATGCTAAGAAAATTGCCCGCTGGAAATTGTACAGCTTTGTTATTGGCTGGGGATTATTGATGGAGTGGTTGCAAATTCTAATGAATGCCGGCCGTCACTTTTCGGTTTTTGATATTGTGGCCAATATTACTGGAGTTGCCCTGGGAATTGCGCTTTATAATTTCATGAATAAGCATATGCGATTACAACATACCTAGCTGCAAATCGGTCAATCGGTCAATCGTCAATCGGTTCAACTGTTTCAATAAACTCAATGGCCACATCGGCAAAAATGGAACATCCCAATTTATCGAAACGCAAAACGATTCTTTTCTTTCCCCTGATTTCGGAAATTTCCCCCTCAATTCCAGCTAAAGCCCCGACAACGATCCGCACTTTTTGCCCTTTGGCAACAGTCTCATTGGTCACCTGAACTGATGAGTTCACTTTTTCAAGAAAAAGTTTCAAATCGCTAATTTGCTTCTCAGGTATTTCTGCCAATTCGTCGCCAAACGAGATAAAAGCCATCACCCCGCTGGGCTTAAGCACCTCAACATATTCGCGAAAGCTGACCCGCACAAACATGTAGCCACGCAACAACGGCTCTTCAACCATTTTCACACGATCGCTCCACTGTTTTTTTGTAATTCGAAGGGGCAAATAAGCCTCGATGCCTCTGCGTGTCAGTTCATCAAGTGACTTCTTCTCTGTTCTCGATTTTACATATACGGCATGCCATTTGTATTCGCCTTTTTCCATCGTATGAAAATATTTTGTCGAACAACGCAACTGTTTTTGAAATATTTCATCTAAAAATAAGTTGAACAGGGGTTACCATTTTGGCTTTTTCGGAATTCATTAGAAGATGCCTTCCATGACTAACCAGTCCACAAAGGTATGCAATTTGGAGTTTGCGCTGATGCGGAATCTTGAAAATACGATGACAGACAAGGGAAATCAGAAAATATCGAGACGTATTGATCATCGGGAAATAAATAGCGAACCCCTTGAAAATGAAAAAGAAAACATTTTAATAACATTAAAACCTGTTAAAAAACATAGGGTAATTTTATCTTTGCCGAATCAAACCATTTTTTATGACTGAATACTTATTAATAATCTTCGCAGCGGTTACAGCCAGTTTTTTGTTTACATACATAACCATTCCGCCAATCGTGCGGATCTCAAACGAAAAACACCTGTTTGATGTTCCAAATTCAAGAAAACTGAACAAGACTGTGGTTCCCACCCTGGGCGGAGTCGCCATTTTTATTGGTATTTGCCTGGGCTCCACCCTCTTCATGGGAAATCTTGAATTCACAGAACTGCGATACATTTTTGCTGCACTTTTAATGCTCTTTTTTATTGGTTTGAAAGATGACATCTTAATTATTTCAGCACGTAAAAAGTTATTCGTTCAGATGGCCGCGGCGGCCATTTTAGTGGGTTTAGGCAATGTCCAGATTACAAGTCTTGCCAATTTATTCTTTTTCAATCAAATTAGTATTTGGCTCAGTGCCCCACTTTCTTTCATGATTTTGCTACTGCTAATCAATGCGATGAATTTAATTGACGGCATTGACGGATTGGCCGCGGGAATTTCGTTTTTCGCATCGGGTGTGCTGGGAATCTGGTTTTTCATCACCGGACATTTTGAATATGCTATATTGAGTTTTGCGGTGAGCGGCAGCTTGCTGGCATTCCTGCGGTTCAACTTATGGGGCGGCGACAATAAAGTTTTCATGGGCGATACAGGCTCCTTAATTCTGGGTGGCTTACTGGGAATTCTGGTGATAAAGTTTCTCAGTTTTAACGTAACTGCCCCGGCGCTCTTAAAGGTTCAAAATGCACCAGCTTTTGCCTTGGCGCTATTTATCGTACCGGTAACGGATACCCTGCGGGTATTTATTATCCGCCTATACCAAAAACGATCACCTTTTTCGCCCGATATGAATCATATTCACCATCTGCTGATTCAATCGGGGATGAAGCATATCCAGGCCAGTGCTTTCTTGGTTTTGTACACAGGATTTTTTGTTTCGTTTACCCTGGCCACTTCAGCTTATTTATCAGCGACTTCAAGTTTTCTGATCCTTTTAGGCCTAAGTTTTGCGGCCATTGGCCTCCTTAAAAGACGGAGTGACCAAATCAAGCTTAGCAGAGATCATCAAATCAAGCTGACTCGAAAAATTCTTTCAACAGGAATCCCAATTCAGGAAGACCCTTTCCGGTTTACGGAGGCAAAAAAGAAAATCTATCAGAATTAATTGGAAATCAATTTAGCTCGAACAAGATTCGAAATTCAGCGCCAAAGCCTGAATCCATCAGTGAGCCTTGGTCGTAAGCCAGTTTTAATGTGAATGCCAGTGGCTTTTTCGGAAGTGAATAGGCAAGCTGGGTACCGAGCGACAAAAATTCTTTGGGAGCGTCATACTCTGCCCCATGTTGCCCGTAGTGTTTCGAATAAGTGAGCAAAGTTTTCCAGCTTAAATCATCCGACAGCCAGCCCCTCATGCCTTGATGAATGGCCCACATGCGGGTGTTTGCAAAACCAACAGAAACCCCATCCTCATTGATTACCGGCATAAATAACGGAAGTCCCATCATCCGATCATAGGAAACAAAACCCGAGCGATACACGCTGTTGTTGAAGTAATTGTCACGGCCATTGCCAAACACTTCACCCGGGCGATCAGGATCGGGCGCTTTGTGAAACCGCCCGCTTTGATGCCGGGTGTTGACGTATTCAACCACAGCAGACTCCAGCAAGCGATCTTGTTCTTTTTGTTTCCAATGAATTCCCCACAAGCCATCAGGCGCATTCTCAAAACGCGTGCCCGAGCCGTCTTCCCAAAGGTGTTGCCAGTATAAGTTTAGATGATGTCTTTGATTGTCGTGTTGCAAGGAAACGAGATATTGCCCCAACTGGTCGCCGGCAACATTATTGCGGTCGGTTTCCGGAGCAGTGTCACTGCCAACTTTTCCAAACACATATCGCAAATAATCTTCAAAACCCGGCAACTGGCCATACTCAGGCGAGTTGCCGCCCCAATAAACCCAATGATCCAATCCGGCAGAAAAAGTCCATTCAGAAGAAATCGAATACTGAATATCCAATCGTTTATGATGCAATTTGGCATCCTCTACCACCCGATCATCCAGTAAAAAATACTCGTTGTACTCCAAGTCAAAAGCAAACCGATTCGACCAGCCCTGGTTAAACGGGTGCCAACCAGTTACTCCAAACCCAACGCGCGGCATGGGGCGGGCATTGTTCGACAAAAACAAATTCCCGTTGGTGAGTGAAAGTCCATCCGCAAAAACAGGTTCTGATTTGGCCCCCACATGCAGATACCATTGCTTCAAATGCATGCGTCCCCAATATTCGATCGGCTGAAATGCGGCTTGCTCGGAAAGACGGCCCAACAGATTTAATCCGTAGGAAACCATCGGTTGATCCGTTGATTCCATAGGATTTCGGGACAATTGAAATAAAAAGAGTTGCTGGAACGGGTCTTCCGAATCAATCACTCCAAGCTGATTGCTTTGCAACCAAAAGGGAATTTGTCCTCCAGACGAAATCAAGCTTCGGGCGTGAAGGTTAATGGAAGGCTTTTCATCATCTAACTGGGCCAGCAAACTGCATGACATCAGAACGGCGGTGAAGAGCGAGAATAGTTTTTTTATCATGGGTTTGAAACACTTTCAAGCTTGCTCTTGCCTTATCATCAAAACCACACAAACAATTTTGGTATTCACGTCAATCGTTTGTGTGGATTAAAAAAAAAAACGCAGACCTGTAAGCCGGGTTCTGTACTCTCCGTAAAAAACGAAGAGCCTCTATCATTTATCTGGCCACAGCATCACTGCTACGATCTAGCAACCTACCCCTCACGACTTCCGACTAAGTCGGAATGGGACGGGCCGCCCCTGGTCGTGATATATTTGGTCTTGCAACCCAAGAGGTGTACGGCTTCCGAAGTCACCCCCGGAACCGGTGAGCTCTTACCTCACCTTTTCACCCTTACCCCGAGTACTCGGGGCGGTTATTTTCTGCTACACTACTGCAAGCTTTCGCCCGCCTTCCCATTAAGAAACTTGGTGCCCTGCGTTGCCCGGACTTTCCTCCTTCCCCGACGAATCGGGAAAAGCGATAGAGCGGTCTGCGCTGCAAAATTATGAAAATCAATGAAATTCCAATTCTTCCAGATGATTTATTTTCGTAGAATAACCATGGTTGCGCCATAGCCGTATTCCTGGAAACTGGCATCCTGAAAAGCGTATTTCTTATAGCGATGTGAGAGCTCGCGACGCAGCTCCTGCTTTAAGGTTCCATTGCCCAAACCATGAATGAATACCACTTTCTTCACCTGCTTTTTGATGGCTTCATCCATTTTCCCATGAAAATGAGTCAACTGCAAATCCAACATTTCCTTGTTGGATAAGCCGGTCGTGTCGTCGAGTAGCTCATGAATGTGCAAGTCCACTTCCAGCAAATCGGTATTTTCAAGCACCGGCTTTGGTTTTCGGGCTGGTTCTTTCTGACGAACCGCCTGCTTCACATCCTTCTCCGTCAGCGCTTCCACCGCCTGCTCCATGACATTCTGATTCAGCTTGATCAACATGGCTTTTTCGCTGAAAAAGTCATTGGCCACAAAACTTCCGGACTTATAAAACTTCACCGGGTTGACTTTCACCGACGCCTCCACCGGACGCTCCAATCGACTGGATTTTTCGCGGTAGCAAATCAACTGAAAGAAATACTCCGGCAGTCCGGCAATGTCAACCTGCGCAATGGAGTCCAGCCACAGCTTGGTATTGGGTTCCAGCTCACCTGCTTCTTTTGTTTCATATTCCACGCCATCAAACTGCGAAAAATGATACAAAACCGAGAAATTACTATCGTTGATCAGGTAAAGCTTAATCGATCCATCCAGTGGATTTCGGCTGTCGTCGGGTACAAAGGCCAATTGAAAATTAGGCTCATCATTGCCCTCAATCAGCACGGCTTCTTCCTTTGCCGGGGCTTTCTCCGGTTCCTTTTTGCCCGGTTGGGCCTGCGCAACAAAATCCTGAACGGAAGGTTTTTTCGTGGCTGCCAATTCTTCACTGACCACAACCAACTCCGAAACCAAGGTGGGAATCTCAAAGCCATCGTCATTCTCCACATTCACCAACGACTTACTCACTACTTTGGTCACGATGCCGCCGCCGACATCATTCATAAATTTAACCCGATCGCCTACTTTTATCATGACATTCTAATTTTATCCCAAAATTAAGAACAATTTCTACCGAAAATAATTATTCCGTACTTTTGCGCCCCATGAGTGAAAAATCATCCATAAAACCGGTATTTGACCAAAGTGCGCAAGCTTTGAACTATGAGCTACCCGACGAGCGGGTTGCAAAATATCCACTGGCTGAGCGCGATGCTTCAAAGCTGTTGGTTTGGAAGAATGGCCAAATTGAAGATGCGAGCTTCCAAAGCCTTGCTGATTTTTTGCCCGAATCAAGCTTGCTGGTTTTCAACAATACGAAAGTGATTCGCGCCAGGATGCCGTTTCAGAAAAAAACCGGTGCTCAAATTGAAATCTTCTGTCTCGACCCGGCTCATCCGGCCGACTACCAATTGGCTTTTCAGCAAACCCGCCGCTGTAGCTGGAATTGTATGGTAGGCAACCTGAAGAAATGGAAACACGAACCCCTGGAGCGGTTGGTTGACGTGGATGGAAAAGCAGTAACGCTGGTGGCCGAAAAGCTAAGCCAGTCGCGCGAGCATGTGCTGGTTGAGTTTAGCTGGAATGATGATTCGGTTGATTTTGCGTCGCTGATTGAAGCCAGCGGAATTTTGCCCATTCCACCCTACTTGCACCGTGACACCGAAGCCAGCGACCTGGAGCGCTACCAAACCATTTATTCGAAAATCAAAGGCTCGGTTGCCGCACCTACGGCCGGACTGCATTTTACGGATTCGGTTTTTGCTTCGCTGAAAAAGAAAAACATCAGCTGCACCGAAGTGACCCTGCATGTGGGGGCCGGAACATTCAAACCTGTAAAGGCAGCCACCATTGCCGATCATGAGATGCATGCGGAACAGTTTGTGGTTTCGCGCCAGCTGATTGAACAGCTTCTTCGGAAAGAAGGGAAGCTCATTGCCGTGGGAACGACCTCCATTCGCACGCTGGAAAGCCTGTATTGGCTGGGAGTTTCAGTGATGAACGATGCCAACCAGTCACCCGCCAATCTGCATGTCGAACAGTGGGCGCCCTACGAAAATGCCGATCAACAGCCAGTCAAAATCGTTTTGCAAGCACTAATCAACTACATGGATCGCCACCAACTTACCGTCCTGATTGCTTCTACGCAAATCATCATCGTTCCCGGCTATCAATTCCAAATTGTTGATGGGATGATCACCAACTTTCACCAACCACAAAGCACGCTGCTGCTGCTCATTTCTGCTTATGTGGGCAACGACTGGCAGCGCATTTACCAGCATGCGCTCGACAACAACTACCGCTTTCTGAGTTACGGCGACAGCAATTTGTATTTGAAGTAGCCGGCCAGCGAGGGCTTCACCCGAAGTGAACGGCACTATGCTCCGCGAAAGCTTTAACAACGTTTAAAAACTTGTCCGGCCGAAAAATGGGGCTTGAATGTTTGTACACGACCGTCTTACAAAAATGAGGCGTGTACGTTCGTACATCGCTTCCCCGCCAAGAAGTGGAGGCATGTAGGTTTGTACAAAGCTTCCCCGGTGAAAAGTGAACGCGTGTACATTTGTACAAAGCTTCCCCGCCAAGAAGTGAACGCGTGTAGGTTCGTACATGGCTTCCCCGCCAAGAAGTGGACGCGTGTAGGTTTATACACGGCTTCCCCGCCAGGAAGTGGACGCGTGTAGGTTTATACACGGCTTCCCCGCCAGGAAGTGAGCACGTGTAGGTTTGTACATGAGTCTTTCCATCGACGAACCCGTGTAGGAAAACACGACCACATGACCAACCAGGCCACGCTGGCTTTAGCTGCTTAAAGCTGATTTCACGGATTCTGCCATTGGCGTGGTTGGTCTGCCAATTAGTTTTGAAAGCTGTTGAGAATCATCAAATAAGTCTCCTTTCGACGCGCTGACATCCCAGCTGGCTATCCCATCGGCAAAAACTTTCGGAATACTAAAACTCTCCAGTATTTTGGCATATTCCTTTTCCGGTAAATTCTTGTACGGAATATCCTTTCCTGTTTGCTTTGATATTTCAGCCGCTAAATCGTGAAGCGTATAAGCCTCGTCGCCAGCCAATTCAAACACTTTTCCTTTATAGCTTTCGTCAGTTAAAACAATTGCCGCGGCCTCGGCGTAGTCCAGTCTTGCTGCTGAGGATATTTTCCCAGACCCAGCACTGCCAATAAATGCACCGCCAGCCAATGCTCCGCCAATCGATCCCGTATAATTTTCAGTGTACCATCCATTTCGAAGGATGGTATGATCAATACCTGAGTCCTTCAAGAGCTTTTCGGTTTCCAGGTGTTCGCCTGCAAGGTTAATTGTTGTCGAATCGGCATGTAACAAACTCGTATAAACAAGCCATTTAATTCCTGCGTTTTTTGCTGCGTCAATTACATTTTTGTGTTGCCTTGCACGTTGGCCGAGTTCGTTGGCCGAAATAAGCAACAGCCGGTCAATCCCTTTTAGCTGTTCAGCTAAGCCATCCGGCTTGTCGTAGTCGAAAGGCCGCGATTCCACGCCAAGCTCTTTGGCCTTTTCAGGGTTACGCACGAAAGCGACTAAGCGATCTTTACCAACTTTTCCTTTTAATTGGTCAACCACCAGTTGTCCTAACTGGCCTGTTGCTCCTGTTATTCCGATTTTCATTTTTGAAAGTTTTAAATTGTTATCAATTAGGTGCTCACGCCCCGATTTTAACCGAGGTCATGGTTAATGACCCGGCAACCGGTTCGTCATTAAATATTTTTATTTCTTCCTTGTTATCCTGCAGCGCAAGTGCATACAGCAACGGCAGGTAATGTTCGGGAGTAGGTATCGACAATTCAAATGCCTTACCGAGTTTTGAATAGTTTATCAACGCCTGGTGATTGCCATCTAAAATCAATTGCTTCATTTTGTCGTTGGCCTCATTTGCCCAATCATAACCATAGTTTTCGTTTAGCTTTTGCCAATGAACCATTCTGAGATTATGAACTAAATTCCCACTGCCAACGATTAAAATGCCTTTATGCCGCAACTCATAAAGCTCCTTTGCCAGCTCGTAATGTTGTTGCGGCTTCTTATAATAATCCAGGCTTAGCTGGATGACAGGAATATTGGCCTGGGGGTACATGTGCCGGATGACCGTCCATGCACCGTGGTCCAAACCCCATTTTTCATCCAAAGAAACCTCCGTATTTTTTGCCATACTTTTCACCTCTCTGGCCAATTGAGGCATCCCCGGAGCAGGATACTGAATGTCGTACAGCGCTTTGGGGAAGCCTCCAAAATCATGAATGGTAGCAGGATTCTCCATAGCCGTGACCTGAGTGCCTTTCGTTTCCCAATGGGCTGAAATAACGAGAATAGCCTTAGGAATTTCAATTTCCGAAGAAATGTGCCTGAAGCCCTGCACAAACTCATTTTCTTCAATGGCATTCATTGGGCTACCATGCCCTAAAAAAAGTACCGGCATTTTGGGCGTATTTTCCATGGTTTCGTTAATCATCTTCATTGCATTAAGTTTTGTACCGATTATTATTCCGGAAGCTGTTGCTGAAAGCGCTTTTATAAATGTGTTCCTATCCATTACCAATAAATAACCGTTTAACCCCACAAAAAGATTAAAAGATCACCTGGCCGTTATTGGTATGCAATAAATTACGGGTTGTAAAACAGCTGCAAAGAAAAAAACTGAATAGCAAGAACAAAGATGTCGGCCATCGCCTTATCAACAAATTGACAAACATCGACTTAAACCCAGATAAGCAATTGAGAATACGCCAAAAAAAAGGCGCCCACATGGAGCGCCTTGAAACTATTATAAGGATAAAAAACTTCTACCAGGCAAACAATGGCAGGTCTTTCATCATTTTATTGACTTTTTCACGTACGGCTTTGATCACTGCTTCGTTTTCCACATCGCTCAGAACCTCGTCAATTAAATCAACAATCAGGGCCATTTGGTCTTCTTTCAACCCACGCGTGGTAATGGCAGGTGTTCCAACCCGCAAACCGGAAGTAGTAAATGGCGATCGGCTGTCGAACGGAACCATGTTCTTGTTGATGGTAATATCGGCCTTCACCAGCGTATTTTCGGCTACTTTACCCGTCAAATCAGGGAATTTGGTCCGCAAGTCAATCAGCATGCTGTGGTTGTCGGTTCCACCCGAAATCACCTTGTAGCCTTTGTCAACAAAAGCCTGCGCCATTACTGATGCATTCTTTTTCACCTGGGCTTGGTATTCCTTGTACGAAGGGTCGAGCGCCTCGCCAAACGAAATGGCTTTCGAAGCAATCACATGCTCCAGCGGTCCGCCTTGTTGTCCTGGGAATACCGCAAAATCCAACACTGCCGACATCATTTTGGTCTCCCCTTTTGGCGTTTTAAAACCAAACGGATTTTCAAAATCTTCACCCATCAAGATGATTCCGCCACGTGGGCCGCGCAAGGTTTTGTGGGTGGTTGAAGTGACAATGTGCGCATGTTTCACCGGGTTTTCCAGAAGGCCGGCAGCAATTAAACCGGCCGGGTGAGCCATGTCAACCATAAACATGGCGCCTACTTCGTCGGCAATTTTCCGCATGCGGGCGTAATCCCACTCGCGCGAGTAAGCCGACGCACCACCAATAATCAGCTTCGGCTGATGTTCGCGTGCCAAAGCTTCCATTTCGTCGTAATCAACCAAGCCGGTTTCTTCCTTAACGTGATAAGCGATGGGCTGATATAAGATGCCTGATGAATTGACCGGCGAACCGTGTGAGAGGTGGCCGCCGTGCGAGAGATCAAGCCCCAGAAACTTATCGCCGGGATTGAGGATCACGCTCAATACCGCCGCGTTGGCTTGTGCACCGGAGTGCGGTTGTACGTTGGCATAAACGGCGCCGAAGAGTTCCTTCAGGCGGTCAATCGCCAGTTGTTCGGTTAAATCTACAAACTGGCACCCGCCGTAGTAACGTTTTCCCGGGTAGCCTTCGGCATATTTGTTCGTCATGACAGAGCCCATTGCTTCCATGACCTGCTCGCTCACAAAGTTTTCCGAAGCAATCAATTCAATTCCGCCCAACTGACGCTGGCGTTCTTTTTCGATAATGTCAAATACAAGTTGATCTCTTTTCATCTCTGGTGGTTGTTTCAATAATGAATTAAAGCCCAAAGGTAAAACATTTTATACCGAACGTGAACGAATAGAAATCAACAAAAGCGAGTTTTTTTAAACGTTTAACATTCCACTGGTTTCAATCGGTCCGTGCGCCTACCTCCATTCAAATAGATTTTCAAACATCAACACAACAAGTAACCAAAACGGAAATGATCAGTAATAATAATTAAACATCAAGTTTGTTGTTGCCGTTTTCTCTGTCTGCCGATTTGATCTGTAGCCGTTTCGCTTCCATCTCCAAGGGTTACCGGTTAAATAATACGCGATGTGATTGTCACATCTGCTACTTAAAATCAATAAAAAACGATACCGTTATGCCAATCAAAAAATTGAAAGACTACCTGGACAAAAACAACATTGAGTACATTACCATTCGCCATTCGCTGGCCTTTAATGCACAGCAAATTGCTGCTACCACCCACATTCCCGGCAAAGAACTGGCCAAAACGGTGATGGTCAAGATTGACGGAAAGATGGCGATGGCGGTTTTGCCGGCATCGTACCTGGTGAATCTAAATCGACTAAAAGAACTGACTGGAGCAAAAACGCTGGAGCTGGCCAACGAAATGGAATTTAAGCACTTGTTCCCCGAATGCGAAATTGGCGCCATGCCTCCCTTCGGAAATTTGTACGACATGGAAGTTTTTGTGGCACAAAGCCTTGCTGAAGATGAAGAAATCGCTTTCAACGCCGGAACGCATGTTGAACTGATCAGAATGGCCTATGCTGATTTTGAACGTTTGGTTCAACCTGTTGTGCTGGCATTTTCGACTGCAAGGACAGCCTAAATTTGCCATTCCGAAAATTGCTTTTAAAAGAAACCTCCGGCATGCGGAGGTTTCTTTTTTAGTTTTAATTTTGCAGGAATTCATGAAGTACTGGGGTTTCAGTTTATCAAATCCATGAGAGCAAACCGGTCCTTCTGAGCTAAAAAGGCAGATTCCATGCGACAGACTAAAGAAAATCAACCCCTATTATTTGTGTCGGCCACCACACTTAGCCTGCTTGGCAGCGGTATTGGCCTGGTGCTTTTTGGCCTGGCGGCCCTGTTTTTCACTCCGGCAAAAGCCTGGGTGATCGGCATCACCAACTCGACCAGCATGGATCGGATAACACCTCTGTATTTTCTGCTATTTATGGCGCTTTGTTTGCTTTCGTTCGTGGGGGTCATCAAGATCAGAAAATGGCAAAAATCCGGATTGTTCTTCTACCTCGGCGCTCAGTTGGTCATGCTATTTCTTCCGGTTATTTGGCTCGACTGGAACGCATTTTCAGTCAATAACCTCATTTTCACCACGATCTTCGTTTTTATTTATTTTTCCTTTTTCAACCGGATGGCCTAATTCAACAGTTAAACCAATACCATACTTACGTTCAATTCATTATTTCTTCCAGCTTTGTCTGCCTCAATCATCAAGGATTGACACGGCTATACATTCCAATCTTTTGTGCGGTTTTTCGGCATTCGACTCCCTTTTTCGAGCTGGCCATTCAACTGAACACAAACCAGATAAGCTTCAAAACCATTGACTTTCGCCCGCTATTGCCGTATATTTATACATGTCGGGCTATACATAGCACGCGTTAAACTAAATAACCGGTGAACTCAATGAAAAATAAAGGGTTTCAACATATCAATTACATCAGCTGGATCGTCATTGTACTATCCATTTCCGCACTTTACCTGTCCTATTTTTTCTTCTACATCCCTCAGCAAGAGTCGGTTCTTCAAGAACGCGCGTTTCGGATTCTCAAAGAATATGGGAATAACCTGTACGGAAAATTTGATTACTACCAGACCCATCTTAAAAACTACGGCGGCTACTACACCATCCGGGAGGAACTGAGAAGTGAATCGGCTTTGCAAGCCCACGACCGACTCAGACAGAAAGCGTTAAAAACGACCAAGGAGCCATCGGGTCGAACAAAGGAAATCTTGAATATTTACCGGGTGATTGGTAGTTTGGACGCCAGCATCGAAGCCGAGAAAATTTTGGAATCGCAAATGCCTGAAAATCCGGTTTTATCAGACGACAGAAAATACCTGATTATCCCGCATCGTCCTGAATTTAACATGATTCTGCCCAAAACGATTGACAACATCAATCAACAGCTCGACCAGAATTTTGATGCGCCCGGCCAGAATTTCATTTACAAGGTGCCTGTTGAAACCCTGATGGAGGGACTCAAATTTGACGGGCTTCTGGACAACATTATCCTATTTGACAAGACGATGGTGATTCACAATTCCCGACAAGATGTTATTCATGACATCACCAACCCGGAAGCCCTGAGCGACAGCGCAGAAAATCATCAGGGTGGTGTAGTCGAAACCATGATGATTCAGGGAGAACGGCAACGAATGATGATTCTTCCCATTGAATTTGCCAATGCAAAAATTTACTTGGCCGGGGCGATGCCCGCCACCGAGTTCAAGAAAAAAACACGCACAATTAACAGCCAGCTGTTGACGGTGATTTCGGCGGTTTTATTGCTTTTGCTGGTCAGCATTCCTGAACTGAAAATCATCATGATCAACCGACAGGAGCGCCTAAAAGTGTTCGATGCCTACGGCACAATTATCTCGGTACTGATGAGCACTGCCCTGCTCATTCTGATCGCCATCAGCCTGTTGAAGCACCAGATTGAAGATAAAACGATTCAGCATAAGCGCGTTGAAATGGTTTCAGACACGCTCTACCAGAATGTAAGCTCCGACTTTCGTGCCCTTGTTGATCTTTACAAGGGAATCACCAACAAGGCGAATGCAGACTCCAGCAGTTTCTCGTTCTTTGTCCGCGAGTGCTTCAACTCAGAGGAAAATTTCGCCCAAATACCAGATCATTTTATTGGAAAACCGGTCCCCATCAACGAAATCATTTTAATCGACTCTGCCGGAATTGTTTCGAAAGCAGTGACCAAAACTGTTTTTTCAGATGCCGTAACGGTTGACCTCAGCCAACGTGGTTACTTTAAAAATGTGATTGCCCCCGAACGCAGCTGGCTGAATGCCGATCACGACCACTATTTTATCGAATCCATCAAGTCGTACAATACGGGTTACCAGGAAACCGCGATTTCCTTTTTACTAAATGAACCGATCGAACCCAGTCGGGCCTCCGTGCTCGCCATCACCTCTCCTATTCCATCGCTCTATCATCAGATTTTACCCAAAGACGTGAAGTTTTTAGTGATTGACGCGCAAGGCAATGTTTTATTCCATTCGACTCAATCGAAAAACCTGCATGAGAATTTTCTGGAGGAATGCGATTTGGACGCCAAGCTGCTCAGCGCCATCAGGCTGCGGATAGCCGAAACCCTGCACTTGAGCTACAATGAAAAAGAATGGCTGGCCCGAATTAAACCCATGGCCGATTCGCCACTGTATCACATTACCTTGCTGGATCATGATCGGATAGACAACCAAAACGCACGCATTTTTCTCTTCACCTTCTATTTTCTGATCATTACGCTGCTTTGCACCGGCGTTGGGCTGTTGATTATGCGCTGGGCAAATGCCAAAAGCGACTTTCTGCAAATGCGCTGCTGGTCGCTGAGCTGGCTGCTGTTGCAAACTCAAAACTACCTGAAATACAAAGCGCTTATTTTAATTATGGGCGCCATACTCTTGTTTCAGGTGCTTGGCAGCTTTGCGATAGAAAAGCCTGTGACCATGCTGATTTATCAACTCATTTATATTAGCTATACCGGTTTTGTAGCGATGACCATTTTGGGGCGCAACAGCTCAAAATCCAAACAAGCCGACATCAAATCATTCCGTGCCGCAGCCCTGGCCCTTGCCATCACAGGCTTGTTAATCATCCTGCTGCTTTGGAAGCTCGATCCGCAGCCCATTGTTATTCTTCCAATCATGCTTACCATCCTGCTTTCCGGGTTTACGTTTTACGTCACCAACGAGCGCTTTGCCAGCTTGCCGCAGCCCAAACGGCTTTTTGACAAACTTCCGCTAATTCCCTTTCGGTTGGGAGAAAGTCAGTCCATCAGGCAAATGGGCGGCGAACTTGCCTTTAGTCCTTCGTCACGCGCGGTTAAAAAAGTGTACAGCGCCTTTATGATTCTCTGGCTCACCTCCTTGTCGGTTGTGCCAGTCATTCAATATTACTGGGTAATTCAGAAACAAGAGGAACGAATTGCCAAATGGGAACAAATGCAACACATCGCCTTCCAAAATCTAATCCTCTCCAAAGATTTCAAGGCGTTTAAACAGGAACCGTGGTATAAGAGAATTCAGGGCAACGGAATTGACAAACTTCAGGTTACCAGCCTCGACTCCAGCCGGGTAATAATTGATACCCAAGAAACAGACGAACACGAACATCTGCTGAACAGCGACCAAATCTACTCGCGGCTACCCGATTTAATTTCGAACGATGCCTACCTGATGACCTATCTGAAGGACCAGCATGCCATTGGACAACTGACCTCACCCGATGAACTGGAATATTCCTACAGCGGTTTTGAAGGGATTATTCATACGAAACTTCCTGCTTACATCAAGTTAAGTTCAAACTATTGGCTTTTGTATCTCATATTGGCTACTTTGCTGGTTTCGCTGGTCATTTGGCAATTGTACCAATACATGGCCGAGAATATCCTCAATACCAATCCCGCCATTCGCATTGTGCCTGAAACCCATGGACTAAAAAGCCTTCTATTCAATTCAAAAATTAGACGCATTCTTCTGGATTCGTATGATGGCGAACATTGCCTTCGGCTTGTCAGCGAACTGATTGAAAAATCGGATGCCCCTGATGACGGACAAAAACCATCGCTGGAAGTCATTCACACAGATAAACTGATTGAAGACAACTTTCAGCTCGATGATCTGCTGACAGGCCGTTCAAAAATTATTTGGATCAGCGATATCGACCAATGTATTCAGCACATCAAAAAACATGAGCTCATTCTGGGCAGGTTGATGCGATTGAACCAGCATGCTGAAGGAAAAGTAATCGTTGTGTTGCCGTTTGAGTTTGATTTCATCAACGAATATTACGACGATTATCTGACAGAAAATGAGCTGGAAAACGATGAAAGAACACAAATTTTTACCTGGCGAAGAACTTGGAAAAGTATTTTTAAGAGTTTCAGCAAATACTCGGGCTACTTTGTACCTGACAGCGAAACCGAGAATCTCAAAACGACTATAGCAGACGATTCAAAAACGACCGCTGCAGCTCTCCCGAAGAAAGAGCCAGAAGACTACGGAAATTCTTTGTTCAACCAATCGGCTATTGAAAAACAGTCGATTATGGATGGTAAAGATGAAAAGGGCCTGGAAGAACGGATTCTGGACATTGAATACAAAATGGAACCGCGCTATCATCACATTTGGAATAATCTGTGTCATATTGAAAAACTCATCCTGTTTGATTTGGCCGACGACGGAATTACCAACCTGAAAAACAAACACGTCATCAAGCGACTGGTAATAAAAGGCTTAATCATTGCAGAACCGTATCCCCGGCTTTACACGCAAAGTTTTAAATACTTCATCAACAATGCCATCACCCCCGATGAGATTAAAAGTCTGGAGAGCAAACTAAACCGCAAAGGCAGCTGGCATAACATGCGCTACCTGATTCTGCTGATTTTCATTATGCTTGCAGGCTTCGTGCTCATCTCTCAGGGAATTTCCATTGAAAAGGTGCTCGGAATTTTTGCAGGAATACTGGCCTTACTCTCCGGCGTGGTCCGGTTGTTCGATAGTGGCATGTTTCGATCAGCTGTCAAGTAAAGCTCTCTGAAAAATCGGTCATCACTCGTGCGAGAAGGTACGAACAGTTTTTCTGTAGTCGGTAAATACGGTTGCCCTCGAAATAAAACCGATGTATTTTCCATCGTCGATCACCGCCAGATTGTATCGGCCGCTGGTCTCAAATTTTTCGGCCACGGTATGCATGGTATCATTCGGCGAAATAAAAAACTCGGGCATATACATCAAATCCTTAACAAAAACGGTATCGTAAAGCTCCTGCTTAAAAACAATATCGCGAATGTCATTCATTTTCACCATCCCTTTCAGCATGCCATCCTGATCGACCACCGGAAACAGGTCGCGTTTTGAGCGGGAAATCGCCTGTACCAGATCGCCCAGTGTCGCTGCCGGATCAATAATTTCCAGGTCGGTTTCAATCAGTTCACCCACTTCCATAAAGTGCAACACGGCTTTGTCCTTATGATGCGTAACCAATTGTCCCTCTTCGGCCAGGCGTTTGGTATAAATTGAATGCGGCTCAAACCGCATGATGGTGATGTAGGCCGCCAAAGCCGAAATTATCAACGGGAAGAAAAGCTCGTAACCGCCTGTAATCTCCGCCGTCAGAAAGATCCCAAGCAATGGCGCATGCATCACACCGGCCATCATGGCACTCATTCCGGCCAATGCGAAATTATCCAGGGGCAAATTCAATCCAAAAAGCAAGTTCAGGAAAAAAGCGATGAAGTATCCGCCTATGGCGCCAACAAACAAAGTGGGTGCAAAAATACCACCAATTCCACCGCTAGCCGTAGTTACCGACATGGCAATAACCTTGAAAAAGAGCAACGAGAGCAAAAACACCACAAAAAACCAGGGATTATCGCGAAATCCGTAAAACATGGAATTGTCCAGCAAGCTCAATCCCATGTCGTTGAACACTTTGTTGATGGAAGAATATCCTTCACCCCAAAGCGGCGGAAATACAAAAATAAGTACGCCAAGCGCTATTCCGCCATACAACAACCTTGAAATCTGTCGTTTAACGCCTTTCATTCGTCGCTCAATCCACATGGTCACCCGGGTAAAGTAGAGCGAAAACAAGCCGGCAAAAATGCCCAGCAAAATGTAAAAAGGAATATTGGAAGCATCGAAAGAATGAATGACGTTGAATTTAAACAAAACGGCATCGCCCATGAAATAGACGGCAATGACCGCGGCGGTAATTCCGGAAATCAAAAGTGGCACCAATGAGGCCATGGTCAGGTCAAGCATCAGCACTTCGAGCGTAAAAACAATACCTGCAATGGGAGCCTTGAAAATGCCCGCAATCGCACCCGTTGCTCCACAACCAATCATCAGCATAATATCAGCTTGCCCAAGCTTGAAAAAACGCCCCAGGTTTGAACCAATTGCCGCACCGGTTAATACGACAGGCGCCTCGGCCCCTACCGAACCGCCGAAACCAATGGTAAAGCTACTGGTGATCATGGACGAGAATGAGTTATGCGGCTTAATTTTCCCCTTGTCCAGCGAGATCGATTTCAAGATTTTGGAAACACCGTGCCCAATATCATCTTTCACAAAAAACCGGATAATTAAAAGGGTAATGATGATGCCAATCACGGGAAGTGCTAGATACCAATAATTTTCGGTTGTAATTACCGAATGCCCGACCAGCCGCGTATCAATAAAATGGATTAGATTTTTAAGGGTCAGCGCAGCCAAACCGCTAACCACACCAATGATAAAACTGATCCAGTACAACTTTTTTGCACCCATCAACTGCTTAGCCAATGTATCCAGCTTCAACTTTTTTATACTCAACATGCTCATCTTTATTCGTGTGAAAAGTCAGCCATTTTTTTCCGGTAGAAAGAAAAAACCCGGGCTCTCGAAATAAAACCAATGTATATACCCTGATCGATGACAGCCAAATTATACCGACCGCTCGATTCAAATTTTTCCACGACCTGTTCCATCGAATCGGTTGTAGAAATTGAATGTTCGGGCAGGTACATTAAGTGGCTTACGTGCACCTTATCGTACAATTCCTGCCTGAATATCAGATGCCTCACATCGTCCATCTTCACCATTCCCTTGAGGTAACCATCTTCGTCAACAATTGGAAACAGGTTCCGGTGCGCTTTTGAAATGGCGTCCGTAAGATCTCTCAAAGTAGAATCAGACCGTAAAACAACAAAGTCTGTCTCAACAAGCTTTTTTACTTCCATCATCCGGATGATATTTAAATCTTTATCATGAGTCATGAGCTCCTTGCGCTTAGCCAACTGAATATGATAAACCGAATTGGGTGTAAACGCCTTCACTGTAAGGTAGGCAAAAGTAGCCACAATCATCAGCGGTACAAATAACTTGTAGCCACCCGAAATATCAGCAATCAAAAAAATTCCGGTTAAAGGTGCCTGCAGCACACCGGCAATTAGTCCGGCCATGCCTATTAAAGCAAAATTATTGATGCTCAACTGCTTCACTCCGGTCATGTTGATAAATTGGGCGAATAACATCCCGGTATTCACGCCCATAAACAAGGTTGGCGCAAAGATACCACCGATACCGCCCGCTCCAAATGTCAGGGTGGTGGCAATAATTTTCAAAAGAACAACTGCAGCCAGAAGCATAAATACGCTCCAATACTGATCTTTCAACTCAAAAAACAGCGAGTTATCATACAGGTAAGTCAAATCGCCTTCCAAGCACTTATTAATAGCTTCGTAGCCTTCACCGTAAAGCGATGGGAAAAAGAAAATCAGAGCGCCAAGCCCGATACCGCCAACAGCGAGGCGATTCCATTTGCTTTGAATGCCTTCGAAAATATTTTCAACACTCAAATACATTTTGGTGAAATAGGCCGAAACAAGGCCGGCAAAAATGCCCAGCAAAATGTAGTAGGGCAAATCGCTCATTTCGAAACTGGTCTCAACCGAAAAGGGATACAGCACGTCTTGCCCCATGAAAAAGTACGAAGTGAGCACGGCAGCCGACGAAGCCAGCAGCAGCGGAACCAGTGAAAAAACGGTCAAGTCGATCATGATGACCTCAACGGCAAAAACGATGGCGGCAATGGGTGCTTTAAAAATGGCAGCCATGGCGCCTGCTGCAGCACAAGCCAACATCAGAATGGTATTCTTGTAGTTCAAACGAGCCACCCGCGAAATCCACGATCCGTAAGCCGCGCCGGTAGCCACAGTTGGCCCCTCCAACCCAACAGAACCGCCAAAGCCAACCGTAAATGCCGAGGTTAACACCGATGAGAACAAATTATGTCGGCTCAGTTCGCCACGCCGTCGGGATAGGCTGTGCAAAACGTTGGGAATTCCGTGCCTGACCGGACTTTTTATGAGGTAATTGACGATTAAAACAGCTACGAAGATTCCAATGATCGGAAGAATGAAATAGCTGTAGTGCTCCACATTATTTCCTGTGGTCAGGGTATGCACCAACCGCTCGGTAAGCCACACCGCATTTTTGATAAGCGTAGCAGCAAGCCCGGCAATAATACCAATTACCACACTTAAAATCACCACAAAACGACGTTCGCTCAAATGTCGTAAACGCCAACGGTGAAAACGCACAATCAAGGGCAACTTGTTTTCCATTTGAGCGCAAAAGTAATAAAAGGCGAATTAAATAAGGATCGAAACTATTTTTTCTTTTTGAAAATTCCTTTGATCACTTCCCAAACTTTTGGCTTGTCTTTCGCTGCATCCGACTCTCTGATTTCCTGCAACTTATCTTCTTTTGACTGTCCGGCAAACAGTCGCTCAATGAAGTTATCCTCCCCTTCCAGTTCAAATAACTCCTTGTAGGGTGGAATATCCAAATCGGCAAGCAACTCCTGGTCCAGCGGCGGGAACGAGGCATATTGCATATTTTTGTAGCGGGAATCGCGATATAGCTTATGAAAGAATTTGCCCACAATGGGCAATGCCATGTAGGCGCCTTGTCCAAATCGAATGGTTCGAAAGTGAACACCGGGATCCTCAGCCCCAACCCAGCAACCGGTTACCAAATCGGGCGTTATGCCCACAAACCAGCCATCCGAATGATTCTGGGTGGTCCCGGTTTTGCCGGCAAAATCGCCCGGAATGTGATAAACCGAACGAATGGAAGTCCCGGTTCCATTGTTGACCGCCGTCTGCATCATTCGAGTAACAATCTGGCAATTGACCGCATTCAGGCTGGTTGGTTCGCCAAGCTCAGGCACAAACTCCTCGAGCATTTCACCTTGATTGTTGGCTATCGAAACCAGATAATTGGGCTGCACCCGAATGCCGCGATTTGAAATGGTGGCATAAGCAAACAACAATTCTTTCAAACTCATTGATGCGACGCCCAAAGCCAGCGATGGAAATTTGGGCAGGTCGCTTGAAATACCCAATTCTCTGGAGATTGAAACGGTTTCCTCAATCCCCGTTTTCATCATCACATCAACCGCCACCGTATTAAGCGATTGCGACAAGGCACCTTCCATCGAATAAAACCCTTGATACTCATCGTGCGAATTGCTGGGCGACCAATCCTGGTAATCTTCGTAAACCTTTTTCTCGTTTGGATAATACTCAAACGGGCTTAATCCATTCTCCAATGCCGCCAAATAAACAAAGGGCTTGAAAGTCGATCCAACCTGTCGTTTTGATATCACATGATCGTATTTAAAAAAACGGAAATCAATACCACCAACCCAGGCTTTCAACGCACCGGAAGACGGCTCAACAGCCAAAAAGCCCGAATTCAAGTAGCGCAGGTAATGCTTCACCGAATCGAGCGGGGTAGTTTCCACTTGTTTCAGCCCATCCCAGGTAAACAAGGTCGTATTTATTTTTTGCTGAAATGCCGCGTCAATTTGCTCGTTTGTTTTTCCACTGGCCTTCATAGCCTGATAGCGCTCCGAGCGCTTGACTGCCCGTTGCAAAATGCTGGCATCGCCACGCCACGGGTCAGCACCACTCCAATGATCGTCGAATACATTTTGAAGATTCTGCATGTACTCCTGAACCGACTGCGTGGCGAAATACTGCAAATCGTAGTTGATGGTCGTTTCAATTCGAAGTCCGTCGGTGTACAAATTGTAGGGTTCGCCGTTGTCCTTGGTGTGATTGGCACACCAATCGAGCAGCTCGGGTTTAAGCATTTCCAAAAAGTATGGAGCCGGCCCCTCGTTGTAAGAGATTCGACGATATTTCAAGCTCAGGGGTTTAGCCTGAAAAATATCTCCCTCCGCTTCAGTTAAAAAATCATTGGCCACCATTTGACTAATCACCACATTGCGCCTTGCTTTCGAGCGCTCAGGATTGATCCTCGGATTGTAGGTGTAATTTGCCTTGAGCATGCCAACCAATACGGCGGCCTCATCCACCGTCAGGTTTCGTGGGCTTTTGCTGAAAAACCTTTCCGAAGCCACCTCAATACCAAAAATATTTTCGCCAAACGGAACTGTATTTAGGTACAAGGTGAGAATCTCTTCTTTGGAATAAATCCGCTCCAAACGATAGGCGATAATGGCTTCGCGCAACTTATTGACCGGCATGCTAAAAATCCACAAATCGTTTCGCGGAAACAGATTTTTTGCGATCTGCTGACTCAAGGTGCTACCGCCGCCCGAACTGCGATTCTGCAATAAAATGGTTTTAAAAAACACCCGCATCAAGGCAATCTCGTCCACTCCGCGATGCTCATAAAAACGGGCATCCTCCGTTGCAATCAGGGCATTGATCACATTGGGCGAAATTTCATCAAACCGGACATTGCTTCGATTTTCAACATAGTAACGCCCCAGCAATTTTCCATCTTCTGAGAAAACTTCAGAGGCCTGCGGATTCTTTATTTCGTTGAGCTGTCTGGAACTGGGCACATGACCTGTAAAACCCAGATACACCAGCATAAAAAAGGTAAAAAACAAAACCAAACCAACAACAGCCAGTTGCAGCAGAATCAGCCAAATCCTGCGCTTTCCGCGTTTCGATTTGCTTTTCCTCGGTTTAGTAGCTGGCTTTTGTTTCTTTGTTTGTATCTTATTCAATTTCTTTGAAGTCATTTTTATCAGGGTTAGAAAAAACAAAATTAGATAAATAAAACGGAAGGACTGGCCCAAATTAGTACTTACAGTTAAGAACTTTTCAATTGCCAAGTTTGTCTTTAGAATGAATATTAAGATTGATACCGGAATGAAAGTAGTGATGACAGGGGCGAGTGGCTTTCTTGGCCAGAACATAATCGAAGAACTTCAGAAAAAACAGATTGAAATTAATGGCCTTGACCGGAAACTTTTATATGGTGATCCGAATAAGCTGGCTGAAAAACTGGCCGGTGCCGACGCGGTGATAAATCTTGCCGGAGCACCGATCATCAAACGCTGGACATCAAAAAATAAAGCCATCATTTATAACAGCCGTGTTTTGACCACTAAAAACCTCACGAGGGCCATCAACAGCCTGCCGAAAGCCATGCAGCCTAATACCTTCGTTTCGGCATCAGCTGTGGGCATTTATCGCGAAGGAATGGTTCACGATGAATCCAGCTCGAGGTTTGCCAACCATTTTGCTGCACGCGTAACCGACGACTGGGAAGACGCTTTGGTTGACTTACCAGACACGATTCGCCAGGTGATTTTTCGAATTGGAGTGGTCTTAGGCAAAGATTCGCAGTTTATTCAGCAAGTTTTACCCGTTTTCAAAATGGGTTTGGGAGGAAAGATTGGCACGGGAAAACAAGCCTTTCCCTTTATTCATCTTCATGATTTAGTTCAGGCATTTGTACAATCCGTAACCGACGAGGGCTACCTTGGGATTTATAACTTGGTAGCTCCACAGCAAATCGACAACAAAACCTTCACCCAGATTCTTGCGAAAAAACTTAATCGTCCGGCTATACTTCCGGTTCCCGCTTTCGCACTAAAATTGCTTTATGGAAAAGCTTCAACCTTAATTTTAAAAAACCCGGTGGTTCTTCCAAAACGCCTTGAAATGCAGAACTTTGCTCACCAGTTTCCGACAATGGAATCCTGTCTGGATCAAATTCTTGACCAGTAATACATTGACTACGCATTTGCGTCAAGCAAAAAGCCCTGCACCAAAGTGCAAGGCTTTCCATTAATCATACCCGTTAAATTACAACTGAGGACCGGCAGCAACCAATGCTTTACCAGCTTCGTTATCAGTATATTTTTCGAAATTTTTGATAAAACGGGCTCCCAGGTCTTTTGCTTTTGCGTCCCATTCCGCCGCATCGGCATAAGTATCGCGGGGATCCAACACTTTCGTATCCACACCTTTCAATTCGGTAGGAATTTCCAAGTTGAATACCGGCAAGTTCTTGGTCGGTGCGCCTTCGATAGAACCATCAAGAATTGCCGTAATAATTCCACGGGTATCTTTAATAGAAATTCGCTTTCCGGTACCATTCCATCCGGTATTTACCAGGTAAGCCTCGGCACCATGCTCTTCCATTTTTTTCACCAATTCCTCACCATATCTTGTTGGGTGAAGTGACAGGAAAGCAGCACCAAAACAAGCTGAGAAAGTAGGCTGCGGAGTAGTTACACCGCGCTCAGTTCCAGCTAATTTAGCAGTAAATCCACTCAAGAAATGATACTGAGTTTGCTCAGGGGTCAACTTTGCAACCGGAGGTAGCACGCCAAATGCATCGGCAGTCAGGAAAATGACTTTGTTTGCATGGCCCGCTTTTGAAACTGGCTTGACAATGTTCTCGATGTGGTAAATTGGGTACGAAACACGTGTGTTTGCGGTCACCGAACTATCATTGAAATCGATTTTACCAGCTGCATCAACCGTGACGTTTTCCAACAGCGCGTTGCGCTTGATTGCACCATAGATCTCTGGTTCAGCATCTTTGTCCAGGTTAATCGTTTTGGCATAACAGCCACCTTCAAAGTTGAAGATACCATCATCATCCCAACCATGCTCATCATCACCAATCAGTTTGCGATTCGGATCGGTTGAAAGTGTTGTTTTACCCGTGCCTGAAAGGCCAAAAAAGATAGCGACATCACCTTTATCGCCTACGTTGGCCGAACAGTGCATCGAAGCGATTCCGGCTTTTGGCAAATAGTAGTTCATCATGGCGAACATCCCTTTTTTCATCTCACCACCATACCAACTTCCGCCAATAACCTGCATCTTTTCTTTCAGGTTGAAAACTGTGTAAACTTCCGAGTTCATGCCAAATTCCTGCCACCTAGCGTTTGTTGTTTTCGACGCATTCATGACCACAAAATCGGGCTCTCCGAAAGTTTCCAATTCTTCGGCAGTTGGACGGATAAACATGTTTTTAACAAAGTGCGCCTGCCAGGCCACCTCCATGATGAACCGAATTTTCAAACGCGAGTTTTCATTCGCACCAAGAAAAGTATCAACAACATACAACCGCTTGTTTGAAAGTTGCTTCGTTGTAATTTCCTTTAAGTGCGACCAAGCTTCTTCAGAAACTTTTTTGTTGTCGTTTGGAGACTCCGGCGATGTCCACCAAATATCACGCGATTCATCGTTCTCCACAATGAACTTGTCTTTTGGCGAACGGCCGGTAAACACTCCGGTCATCACGTTTACAGCGTCTAACTCTGTTAACTGACCTTTCTCGAAGCCATTCAGCCCAGGCTTCATTTCCTCTTCAAATAATTGCTCGTAAGAAGGGTTATGTACAATTTCCTTAACATCAACAATGCCGTACTTCGACAAATCTAAATTTTTCATATCCAACAATTAAAAATTAATAGTTCCAACAAAGATTGAATAGCTCCAACAAACTATTTTTTATCTCTAAAGACAAAAATAATTGATTTTCCCGACGAGCTCCGGTCCGGATTTTGAAATAACGATAAGTTCAGAACAAAATATAAAAAAAAAGGCAGCGCATTTACTAATGCGCTGCCTTGCAGTCTTATATCGACAAAAAATCGACAAATGTAAAGTGTTAAGAAATTGTTAACAGAACCAATTAATTTCTTAAGATCTTGGATGAAATTGACTGATGGTTGATTTCAGGTAGTCGCGATCCAAATGGGTATAAATTTCTGTTGTCAAAATTGACTCATGCCCTAACATTTCCTGAACAGCACGCAGGTCGGCTCCTCCCGAAATCAAATGAGTAGCGAACGAATGGCGGAAAGTGTGCGGACTGATTTTTTTGTCCATGCCCACTTTTTGCGCTAAATTTTTGATGATGGTAAAAATCATCACACGGCTTAATTTTTTACCCCTGCGGTTCAGGAATAAAACATTTTCGCTTTCCGGACTAATTCTCAAGGTTTTCCGATAACCGTTGAGATATTTGTTGATTTCAACCACTGCCTTTTCACTGACAGGTACTAAGCGCTCTTTCTCCGATTTTCCTTCGACCTTAACAAAGCCTTGTTCAAAGAATAAATTGGTAACCTTCAGGTTGACCAATTCTGACACGCGTAATCCACAGCTGTACAAAGTTTCAAGCATTGCCTTGTTTCGCTGTCCTTCCGGTTTTTCCAGATCAACAGCGTCAATAATGGTGTCAATTTCTTCCATGGTTAAAACATCCGGAAGCTTGCGACCAATTTTCGGCGATTCCAGTAATGTGGTTGGGTCGCCTTGAATTTTACCTTCAATCAACAAATACTTAAAGAATGATTTAATCCCTGAGATTGTGCGCGCCTGGGTTCTTGGCGATACGCCTCGATCATTCAGATGCTCCACAAAACTTCTTAAGTGATTTAGTTTCACTTTTTCAGGTGCCAGCTTTTTAAAATTTCCTTCCAAAAAAACCATCAGCTTGTTAATGTCATTCACATAAGCCGCGATGGAATTCTGTGATAAAGATTTCTCCAGCCTCAAGAAATTCTCAAAACCTTTTTTGCTATCTTCCCATTTCATAATTAAAAGAATTTAAATTTGTTCTCAAATCAATTTTAGTAATTTTGGTTCTGTAGTTTTCAAGCGTATTCTAATTAAATAGTTTCTTCCCCAAGAATACATAATTATCACTACGCCCTTCGACTTGGGAAAGTTACTAAAATTTTAAATAAAAGCACAATAAAAATGAAAATATTGTTAATCAATGGTCCAAATTTAAATCTTTTAGGGAAAAGAGAAAAGAATATTTATGGTGATTTATCTTTCGAAGAATACTTTAAAACACTCAAAAACAACTATCAACAACACGAATTAAGCTATTTTCAATCGAATATTGAAGGAGAAATTGTTAATAAAATTCATGAATTTGGATTTGATCATGATGGAATCGTCATTAATGCCGGCGCCTACACGCACACTTCTATTGCCATTCGCGATGCCATTGCCGGTGTTACTACGCCTGTTGTTGAGGTGCATATCTCAAACATTCTGACTCGAGAAAGTTTCAGACACGAATCGATAATCGGCCCGGTTTGTGTGGGAAGCATTATGGGATTTGGACTGAACTCCTACCGCTTGGGGATTGAAAGTTTTTGTCAAGGTTAACTTTAGAATCATTTAACGGAGATGCAAGCTTAAATTTCCATGCAGTCAATAAAAAAGTCTATTTTTGCCGCCCTTAATTTTAAGTAACAGTTATGAAACACACCAAAATTGTCGCTACGATTTCGGATAAAAGGTGCGAACCCGAGTTCATAAAAGCCTTATATCATGCGGGGATGAATGTTGCCCGGCTGAATACAGCCCACATTACCGAAGAGACAGCATTAATGATGATCAATAATATTCGGTCTGTGTCAGACTCAATTGCAATCCTGGTAGACACCAAAGGCCCGGAGATCAGAACGACGCATATCGACCTTCCGCTGGAAGTAGAGCAAGGAGAATTGGTTGAAGTATCAGGCATTGTCCGAACAAGCCAAAAAGGCAGAAAAGTATTGACCGTATCCTACAATCAATTTCATGCAGACATCCCGGAAGATGGGACCATTTTGATTGACGACGGCGAACTGGAACTTTCAGTTCAGGAAAAATTTGACGATCATGTTCTGTGCCGGGTTGAAAATTCGGGTGAAATAAAAAACATGAAAAGTGTAAATACGCCTGGACACAGTGTAAATCTGCCTTCCGTATCAGAAAAAGATAAATCGTTTATCGAATTTGCAGCCAAGCACCGGCTGGATTTTATTGCCCACTCTTTTGTACGAAACAAGGAGGATGTACTGAAAGTCCAGGAACAGTTGGACGAATACAACAGTCCGATTGAAATTATTGCGAAAATTGAAAACCTCGATGGGGTCAACAACATCAACGAGATTCTGGATTACGCATACGGCATTATGGTTGCCCGTGGCGATTTGGGTATTGAAATTGCAGCGGAGAAAATTCCGGGCATTCAACGTCAACTCATCAAAAAAGCTGTTCAGCGCAAAAAGCCAGTAATTATTGCGACCCAGATGTTGCACACCATGATTGAAAATCCGCGCCCTACAAGAGCAGAAGTCAGTGATGTGGCAAACGCGATTTACTCCAGAACCGACGCCGTGATGTTGAGTGGTGAAACAGCTTACGGCGATTACCCGGTTGAAGCCGTGGAATACATGAGCCGCATTGCCAACCAGGTAGAAGGAAGTAAGGATAAACGAAATGACATCACTCTCCCGGCAGTGAACAACGAAGTTGTTGCCTATTTGGCTGAAGCGGCCATTCTGGCATCGGACCAACTGCAAACCAAAGCCATTGTAACCAATACGCTAACCGGAAAAACCGCTCGTTACCTGGCTGCATTTCGCGGAAAAACACCGGTGTATGCCAGCTGCTACGACATGAGTATTGCACGAAAACTGGCCTTGTCCTACGGCGTTGATGCTATGTTGATTGAACCCAAAAAAGACAAATTCAAAATTGTCCGCAACTCTCTTAAAACATTTGAAAAGGCAGGCAAGCTTGATAAAAACGACTTGGTCGTATACGTTGGCGGGAGCTTTGGAATAGGAGGCGGATCGACCTTTATGGAAATTTCAACGGTTGATCGATTAACCTATAAAGAGAAAAAATAGCAATATAAAAAAAGGAGCTTAAAGCTCCTTTTTTTATTTATCATCGTAAGTCAATCACTTCCACACCTTTATGCTTTCCTGGGTCAAACTCAAAATCGGCAGCCGAAGCCGGAACATTGGTTTTCAAATCTTCAACCACAACAATATAGTTGCTCCCTTCGTGCCCAATCATATCAGCCTGGCGAATCAACATTCGGTTCTTATCCACCTGAATCCGGATTCTGGAATACTCAATTTGTTGGTCTTCAGGAATTAAATCGATTACGTACACCGGGGTTCCGTCAATTGTTTTTTCTTCAACAAACTGATAATCGAAGCCTTCTTCGTAAATCGTAAACAACTTCGACGGATCCATCATCTCGTTCATTTCGTCATCGGCTTCAGCAACGGTCACCTCACCGGCATCCTTCATGTAAGTCCAAACGGTTTGGCCATTGTTAAAAACCTCCATGCCCAACTGCGAAAGATCCAGATGAAACTGATTGCCTTTCATCAAGATTTTACCATTATTTTCTTCGAGAATGCCTTCGGCCTTGTTTTCCATCACGTATTTAAACGACGCACTTATCGTGGAATATCCCCGGGTGGTACTGGTTACCTGCTCTAAAATGCCTTTGGCTTTTTCGTCTTGCTGAGCCATGCCCATGGTCCAGCAAAGAACCACGACCATTAAAAATGTCAATTTCTTCATTGTGATATTTAAAAATTTCTACAAGCTATTCAAT
>NZ_LGIA01000166.1 GCF_001270965.1 Sunxiuqinia dokdonensis
TTTTGGACAGCCTCTTTTTTTATAGTGGTTTGATTTCAATCATCAAGTGCTTTTTTGGAATTTTCTCTCCCGGCTTGACATGTACCTTCACGATTTTGCCATCGAAAGGCATTTGTACGTTGTTGTGCATCTTCATGGCTTCCAAAATCAGGAGGCTATCGCCTTCCTTGAGTTTTTCACCCACTTTAACATGAACGTCAATGATGGTTCCGGGAATGAACGAATAAATATGGTTCATATTGGGTTCTTCCCAAATTGGACGATTGCGGTACTTGCGGGTGTATTCGGTATAATACTTTGCGCTGTGTACGATAATCGTTTCGTATTGCTTTTCAGTCATACTTCAAGGTTTTTGTTTAAAATGGAGGAATTCCGTGTTTTTTGCCTGGGCCCATCACCGATTTGTTTGCCGATATCTGTAAGGCATGCAGCAACATTTTACGGGTGTCTTCGGGCTCAATCACCTCATCAATATAGCCTCTTGCGGCTGCTACGTAAGGGTTGGCAAATTTGGTCTTGTACTCCTCAATTTTGATTTGGCGCATGGCTTCCGGATCTTCTGCTTCCGAAATTTCCTTACGGAACACGATGTTGGCCGCTCCTTCAGGTCCCATGACCGCAATTTCGGCTGTTGGCCATGCAAACACAAAGTCGGCACGCAGGTGGCGCGAGTTCATGGCAATATAACCGCCGCCGTAAGCTTTACGAATGATTACGGTAATTTTTGGAACCGTGGCTTCACTGTAGGCATACAGGATTTTTGCTCCGTGGCGAATTACGCCGGCATGCTCTTGGTCAACGCCCGGCAAATAACCCGGCAGGTCTTCCAAGGTGACAATCGGAATGTCGAAAGCATTGCAGTAACGAATAAAGCGGGCGGCCTTATCAGAGCTGTCGCAGTCGAGTACTCCGGCCAGAACTTTGGGTTGGTTGGCTACAAAACCTACGGTTTCACCGTTCAAGCGTCCAAAGCCAATCACGATGTTTGGCGCGAACAATTCCATAATTTCGAAAAATTCGGAGTGGTCGGTAATGGCTTGAATAATGTCCCGAATGTCGTAAGGCATTTTTGGATCGCCCGGAACAATGTTTTCAATTTTCTTTTTCTTCTTCGGAAGTTTTGGTTCAACCTTATCCGCTTTTTGCTTGTTGTTCCACGGAATGTAGGACATCAGCTTTTTGATCTGATCAAAACATTCCAATTCACTTTCGGCATAGAAATGAGCATTTCCGGTAATTTCAGCATGCACCTTGGCACCCCCCAGCTCTTCCATCGAAATTTCTTCACCCAACACGGTTTTGATGACACTTGGTCCGGTGATAAACATTTTGGAGATGTTGTTCACCACAAACACGAAGTCGGTCAGTGCGGGTGAATAAACAGCGCCTCCGGCACAGGGGCCCAGAATAACTGAAATCTGAGGAATCACTCCGGAAGCCAAAGTGTTACGGAAGAAAATCTCGCCATAACCGGCCAGCGAGTCAACCCCTTCCTGGATCCGGGCGCCACCTGAATCGTTGATCCCAATTAAAGGGACACGCATTTTTAGGGCATGGTCCATAATTTTTGTGATTTTTCGGGCGTGCATTAATCCCAAAGATCCACCGGCTACGGTGAAATCCTGTGCGAAAATACAGATTGGCGAACCATGCATTGTTCCTGTTCCGATGATGACACCGTCACCGTGCAATTTTTTGTTTTCCATGTCAAAATCGCGGGCTGCGTGCTCAACAAACAGGTCATACTCGTGAAATGAACCCTCGTCAAGGATGTATAAAATACGCTCGCGGGCAGTCAGTTTGCCCATGGCAACTTGTTTCTCAATGGCTTTTTCTCCACCACCTTTGAGAACTTCACTCTTCCTTTTTCGAAGGTCAAGGATATTCCGTTTCAACGACATAGCATATAGTTTTAATTAAAAAAATGTCCCGATTAGCCGGAGACCGTTAAATGTTTATGTTCGCTTTTTAGGCTTTAAAGCGGGTCAAAATTAGAATTTTTTCAAACACAAAGCTATTTTTTTAGAACATTTGATGTTTGGGCATACGAGAGAGTCATTATTTGGTTTTGAACAATTTGCCGTATTGTTTGAACGTTCGCTAGCGGCTTCCCTGTTTGTAGAGGTAAGCGGCCAGCGCACCAAAAATCAGGTTTGGAATCCAAGCGGCTACAATCGGAGCTACGGCGCCGGAGAGGGCAAATACAGTCGATATCTGCATGAACATAATGTAGGTAAAACTGAATAGAATGCCCAGGCCCAGGTGAAGTCCAAGTCCGCCTTTTACTTTTCGCGACGCCAGCGACACACCCATCAAGGTCAAGATGAAAGCCGAAAAAGGCCCGGAAAGCCGGCGGTGTTTTTCAATTTCAAATTCGGTCGTGCTAACTCCCCGCCGTTTCATTTCTTTGATTTCCTCATTCAGTTCGGGCAGTTTCATGGTCTCCACAATATTTTTCATGACGCGGTAGTCGTCGGGAGTCATGTTCAGGGTTGTGTCGATTTTAACCCCGGTGGTAATTGTTTCATTGTAGCCGTCAATGTCGCGGATAAAGTAATTGTTAATTACCCACTTTTTGTCTTCCCGATCCCACTTAATGTAGTCGGCTTCCAACTTCGATTTGAGCTCGCCTTCCTCAAACTTTTCAATGGTAAATTTGTATCCCACGTCATTGGAGGTGTTGTAACTTTGCATGTAAATAAATGTCCCGGGCGAAAGTTGCCGGTGAATGTTTCGTTCCAGATAGTTGCGGGGAGAATCAATATAAGTGCTTCTGAATTCAATCCGTTTTTTATTCGACGGGGGAATGACGTAATTGCCCAAAGTGTAGGAGAACAGGGCAATGATGAATGCTGAAATCATATACGGTCTCATCAGCCGGGCGTAGGAAACACCGCTGCTGAGGATGGCGATTATTTCGGAGTTGTAGGCCAGCTTTGAGGTGAAATAAATGACGGCAATAAAGGTAAACAGCGCACTGAACAAGTTGGCGTAGAATGGGATGAAATTCAGGTAGTAATCGAAAATAATGGCATTCATGGGCGCATCTTTCGAAATAAACTCATCCAGGTTCTCAGAGAAGTCAAACACCATGGCGATGCTAATAATCAGTGCAATCGAGTAAAAGAAAGTTCCCAGGAATTTCTTAATAATATACGTGTCGATTGTTTGTAGCTTTGGTATTTTCATATCCAATTCTAAAGGCGTTTTCCTAATTGTTGAACCAACTCTTCTTTCCAAGCTTTAAAATTGTCAGTCAGAATTTGTCTGCGGGCTTCTTTCACGAGCCACAAATAAAAAGCCAGGTTGTGCTGGCTGGCAATCTGGGCACCCAGCATTTCATTCGAAATGATCAGGTGACGCAAAAAAGCTTTGGAATAGTTGTGGTCGACAAATGATGTGCCATCCTGATCGACCGGTGAAAAATCGGCCGCCCACTTCTTATTCCGTATGTTGATAATCCCGTTTTTCGTAAACAGCATGCCGTTTCGCCCATTGCGCGTGGGCATCACGCAGTCGAACATGTCAACGCCCCGGTCAATGGCTTCCAGTATGTTGATCGGTGTTCCAACGCCCATCAGGTAGCGGGGTTTGTCTTTTGGGAGGATGGGATTCACCACCTCAATCATGGCGTACATGTCGGCTTCCGATTCGCCAACCGACAGTCCGCCAATGGCATAGCCGTCGCTTGGGATGGAGGTCGCATGTTTGGCTGCCGCTTCCCGCAAATCGGGATACACCGCGCCTTGCACAATGGGAAACAGCGATTGGCCGTGCCCGTACAGCGGCTTGGTTTTCTCCATCTGATTCACGCAGCGTTCGAGCCAGCGCTGGGTCAGGGCCAGTGACTTTTTGGCGTAGTCATAACCAGCATCTCCCGGCGTGCACTCATCAAAAGCCATGATGATGTCGGCCCCGATTTTTCGCTGCACATCCACCACGCTTTCCGGCGTAAACAAATGGCGCGATCCGTCAATATGCGACTGAAATTTGGCGCCCTCCTCGGTTAATTTTCTGATGTCGCCGAGCGAAAAAACCTGGTAGCCACCACTATCGGTCAGTATGGGTCCGCTCCAGCCGTTAAACTTATGCAGTCCGCCAGCTTCTTCAATGATCTCGGTTCCCGGACGCAAATACAAATGATAGGTATTTCCAAGGATGATTTGTGCCTGGATATCCTCTTTTAGATCTTTCACATGAATCCCTTTTACGGATCCGGCAGTACCCACGGGCATAAAGATTGGTGTTTCAATTGTTCCGTGTCCGGTTTCCAGCTTTCCGGCCCGGGCTTGGCTGTTAACTGCTTGATGTTGAAGCGTAAAGTTCATGTCCTGATTTTTGAGTGCTCAAAGATAGGTATAAAAGTTAAACCATCAGGAAATAGCGTTTGGCGCTTGCTGCAATTTTCATTTAAAAATGTGCGATAAGTCTGCCGGATTGCTAATTTTGCGAGTAAAATCAAATCATGGATTTCGACTTCTTTGAGCGTACAACGACCGAGTGGATAGCACCGGCCATTTTTTTTGGTGCCGTTGTTGTGGAGCTATTCTTTTTGTTGTTTTTCTTTCTGCGTTTGTTGTTTCTGAAAAAATCGTCGGAAAGCGATACCAGTGAACCCATTAGTATTTGTCTTTCGGTACGCAATGAAGAAGATCGCATAGAGTCCATTTTGAAAAATCTGCTGGCGCTTGATTACCCACGCTATGAAGTGGTGGTGGTAGATAATTTCTCTGAAGACCATACCCTGCTTAAGGTGGCACAACTGGCCCGAAACAACTCCAATCTAAAATATACGTCCATTAGCCAGGAGACGAACTTCTCTGAGAAAATTGCCATTAACCTCGCTTTAAAGGCTGCTTCGTACGACCAGATCGTTTTTTTAAGTCCCAACAGCCAGTCGGTTGATCGGTCATTTCTGAAAAAACTGAATACACAGGCAGATCAATCAAACTTACTAATGGGCTATGTGAATTACGCTCCCGAAAAAGGGTGGCGAAACAAGCTTTGCCGACTTGAACGGCTCGCAGCTTTCGTTCATTCAGCCACTTACTCCCTGGCGGGGCTGCCGGTCTTTTACGAAGATCGAAACGTGCTGTTTCACAAGGCTATTTACTTCGATCAATCTGGTTTTCGGAGAAAGATGAACGATCACTTTGCCAATCTAGAATTGATTTTCAATGACCGATTCCGTAAAAAAATTCGGGTTTCCATCGATCCCGAAACTTTTGTCAGGGAAGAAGCCCGGCTTCATGGCGGCGATTTTTCTGAACTGCTGAAAAAGAAAGTCCGCCTGGCGCAGCAGTTGGCCATTGTTAAGCGGCTGATTTACAGCCTGGGCGACTGGTCGAAATACCTGGTTTTGGCGTCCCTTGCCTGGATGTTGATCACCGAGCCTAATCATTGGCCGTTCGTCGTTGCTCCGGCCCTGCTTGTCGTGATGATGCAATTTTTTATCCTTAAAAGTGTGGTCGCTCATTTGAAGGAAAATAAAATCTTTCTATCTTCGTTTGTGTACGTTTATCTAAGACCTGCCCTGCATTTGGTACAGGCCGTTAAAAACTACATTCACGATAAAAAAAATAAATGGAATTAAATCCTAATTTGTCCGATAAGGCCCAACAGGACTTCGCCTTGGTTGAATCCGCCTTAAAAGGGGATGAAAAAGCATTTGCTAAGCTACTGAGTAAATATAAGGATGCCATTTATTTCATGCTCCTGAAAATGGTGAATAACAAAAGCGATGCGGAAGACCTGACCATTGAAGCTTTTGGTAAAGCTTTCAAAAACCTGCACCAGTATTCGCCAAGTTACGCGTTTAGTACCTGGCTGTTTAAAATTGCATCGAACAATTGCATCGACTTTCTGCGGAAGAAAAAAGGAGTGCATGTATCCATTGAAAGCAACTCGGACAACAACGACAATGAGCAGACCATCCGGCTCAAGTCGAAAGATCCTAATCCGGAGGAAAAGCTGATCCGCATACAAAAAGCCATTTTGTTGCGCCGCATTGTGCATAAGCTTAAACCCCGTTACCGCACGCTGGTCGAACTTCGTTATTTTCGGGAATATTCCTATGAGGAAATAGCAAAAGAATTAAGTTTGCCACTTGGTACGGTAAAAGCCCAATTGTTCCGGGCACGCGAAATGCTGTTTAAAATGATTGAGTCGACCGAGATTGACGACAAGGATTCGTAGCGAGCCGGAAGGTGTGAGGGAGAGAAGATGAGATGGTGAGAACTTTGGACTGGCAAGCAGCAACAGGAGATTGAAGGAGTGGCTGGAAGCAGGAAAGTAGGGAATAGTACTGCGCGCCACTGTCCCGGGGGCGAACTTGGGATTTATTTTTTTGAACTTGGACTTTTTCAACTATGGAAATCATCAAAAAATATTTTCCGGATCTAACCGTGCGGCAGCAAGAACAGCTGGCGCAATTGGGTCCGTTATACGCGGAGTGGAATGAAAAAATCAATGTCATTTCACGAAAAGACATTGACCAGCTCTACGAACGCCACGTTCTTCACTCGCTGGCCATTGCCCGCTATATTCAGTTTACGCCCGGAACTTCAATTATGGATGTTGGTACCGGTGGCGGATTTCCGGGTATTCCACTGGCTATTTTGTTTCCTGAGACCAATTTTTTCCTGGTCGATTCGATCGCGAAGAAAATTAAAGTGGTCGAGGAAGTCAGCCAAAGTATTGGCTTGACCAACGTTTGCGCACAACAAAACCGAGCCGAAAAGGTAGCGGGTCAATTCGATTTTGTGGTGAGCCGTGCGGTCACCGCTTTCCCTAAGTTTGTGTCGTTGGTTCGCAAAAAAATCAGTAGCAAGCAGCAGAACGCCTGGGGCAATGGTATTCTGTATTTAAAAGGCGGCGACTTTGCCGATGAACTTCAGCCCTTTAAAAATCAAGTACAGGTGTATCCGTTGAGTGAGCAGTTTGACGAGGAATTCTTCGAGACCAAGAAGCTCATTCACCTCCAACTAAAAAAGCCTCTAAAATAAGCGACAATATTTTGGAAGGAATCAAAAAAGAATTATTTTTGCAGTCCGAATTCAGTAAGAGTACATGACAAATAAAAATATTGACAAATGAAAAGGACATTTCAACCATCAAACAGGAAGCGCAGAAATAAACACGGATTCCGTGCAAAAATGGCTACTGTAGGCGGTCGCAAAGTTTTAAAGCTGCGTCGTGCAAAAGGAAGAAAGAAATTGACTGTTTCTGACGAGCCACGTCACAAACGTTAGGAAACGGATTCCATCTAAAAATACATTGAGAGGTGAAGAATATTTATTCTTTGCCTTTTTGTGTTTTTATAAGCTTCCAAAAATGGCCGGACAACTGGGAAGAAGGTTAAGGATTGCCCGGATGCTGATCGAATTTGGTTTTTAATGCAATTCCAGATACTATTTTTTAAGCTATTTTTGTTTCTTAAGAAAGAATAAAATCTGACCCTATGAGTTTGAAGGCATACCTGATAAGTAAAAGTTTTTGGATGAGTATTTTGCTGGCCATTGCCATTACCGTGATGCTGCTGCTGATTACCATGTTTGCGTTGCGGATGTACACCAATCATGGCGAGGCTTATACCGTGCCTGATTTTTCGGGTATGTTGATCGATCAGGTCAAAGAACAAGCACCCGAGGCCGAATTGCAGTTCCAGATCATGGATTCGGTTTACCTTGAAGGGGCAGAGCCAGGCGCTGTCATTGGTCAGGTGCCGGTTGCAGGGGCCGAAGTGAAACGTGGACGAACCATTTTTTTTACCATTTGTGCCACCAAGCCAGAGCAGGTAGCCATGCCCAAGCTGACCGATATTTCGTTCCGCCAGGCCATGAACCTGATGATGAGTTTTGGATTGAATGTGGGCAATGTTGATTATGTCCCATCCGAATTTCCAAACCTGGTATTGGATCAAAAGATTCACGGAGAACCTGTCGAGGAAGGAGTCTTGGTAAACAAGGGCGCGAATGTTGACTTAACGGTTGGGCAAAGCCGATTTGGCGAACGGACCGAAATTCCCAACCTGATCGGAGTTCGTCTGGATCAGGCGAATCAGTTAATCGCTGTGTCGTTCCTGAATGTGGGTGCGCTCATCTACGATGATTCGTTCCAATCGGCCGCCGATAGCGCCGAAGCCCGCGTGTGGCAACAAAGGCCTGAGCCCATTCCCGGAGATGTGATTGAACAGGGAAAATCAATTGACTTGTGGCTGACTGTTGATGAGGAGAAACTGGATATGGCCAACGAAAACGAAGTAAACTAATGGTTGAAGATAAAAATATTGATCTGGCTGACGATGGCGATGAGCTGGATGACCAGGTGATGTATGAACATTACAGGCTGGACGTGGATCCGGGACAGAAAATGTTGCGCGTGGACAAATACCTGGTGAACCGGATTGATAATGCCTCGCGAAGCCGGATTCAGGCCGCGGCAGATGCCGGTAATATCCTGGTCAACGGGCAGTCAGTGAAATCAAACTACAAAGTGAAGCCCGGCGATGAAGTGGCTGTGGTGATGGATTTCCCCCGGCGCGAGCTGAAAATTATCCCCGAAGATATTCCTTTGAATATTGTATATGAAGATGATGAATTACTTGTGCTGAATAAGCAGCCCGGATTGGTTGTTCATCCCGGACACGGAAACTATACCGGAACCCTGGTTAATGCCCTGGCCTATTATTACAAAGATTTGCCGCTTTTCAAAAGTGCCGATCCGCGCCCCGGGCTGGTACACCGGATTGATAAAAACACATCGGGCTTGATGGTGATCGCCAAAACCGAGTTGGCGAAAACCAAACTTTCACTTCAGTTTTTCGAGAAAACGACCAAGCGACAATACGTGGCCTTGGTATGGGGCAACCTGAAGGAGCCCAGCGGAACCATTGAAGGGAACATTGGCCGGAGCCAAAAAGACCGGCAGGTTTTTACCGTTTATCCCGATGGTGAACACGGCAAGCCGGCTGTGACACATTACAAGGTTCTGGAAGAACTGGGCTACGTGAATTTGGTGCAGTGCCAGTTGGAAACCGGGCGTACGCATCAGATTCGGGTGCACATGAAATACCTCGGGCATCCGCTTTTTAACGACGACACTTACGGTGGAAATGAGGTTTTACGCGGCACCACCTTCGCCAAATACAAACAATTTGTCCACAACTGCTTTAAAGTGCTGCCGCGTCAGGCGCTGCATGCCAAAACCCTTGGCTTTGTGCATCCAACCACCGGCCAAGAAATGCTGTTTGATTCGGACTTGCCCGACGACATGGCGCAGGTGATCGAAAAATGGCGCGCCTATATTTCAAACCGAAACCTTGAATAATCCATGAAAAAGAATATTGCCGTGGTCTATGGAGGCGATTCCTCCGAGTATGTTGTGTCAGTAATGAGCAGTAAAAACGTGTTGCAGGCCATTGATCAGGATTTGTTTCGCCCCTGGGCTGTCGAAATGCGAGGCACTGACTGGAAGTTGGTAGTCGATGGAGAGCAGGTGGCCGACCTTAACAAGCAGGATTTTAGTGCGCGTTATCAGAATGAAACCATCCGGTTCGATTTTGCCTACATCACCATTCATGGTACGCCAGGTGAAGATGGTATTTTGCAAGGCTATTTCGATTTGATGAAAATCCCCTATTCGACCTGTGGGGTGCAGTCGTCGGCATTAACGTTCAATAAGTATTTTTGCAGCAACTATTTACGCAACTTTGGCATCACCATGGCCAAGTCGGTTCGCTTAACGCAAGGAGCCAAAATTGATGTGGACAGCTTGGTGGCGGAACTGGGGTTGCCCGTATTTGTGAAACCCAACGCCGGAGGATCCAGTTTTGGAATCACCAAAGTGAAAACCAAAGACGAACTAAAAACAGCCATTGAAGGCGCCTGGAAAGAAAGCCGGGAAGCCTTGGTTGAGGAATTTATCGACGGCTTGGAAATTACCAGCGGACTGGTGAAAATGAAGGATGAAGCTTTGGTGTTTCCCATTACCGAGGTGGTTCCGAAGAATGAATTTTTCGATTTCGAAGCCAAGTACACCAAAGGAGCCACGCTTGAAATTACACCGGCACGCATTTCCGAAGAACTGACAAAAACCTGTCAGCAATTGTCATCGAAAATTTACGATCTCTGTAACTGTCAGGGAATTGTTCGGGTCGACTACATTCTGAAAGAGGGAAAATTCTACTTTTTGGAGGTGAATACAACGCCCGGTATGACAGCAACCAGCTTCATTCCGCAACAGATCGAAGCGATGGGGATGGAACTGAAAGACATCATAAGCAAGCTTATTTTCGACAAAATTTGTTGAAAACTATCGGTTCTAAATTTGCAGAAGGAGACTGGAAAGGACTCCTTTTTTTATACCTTTAAAATTCGTTTTTCAGAAAAATACCTTTCAAAAAGGATTTGTAAATCAATAAGTTTATATTTTAGGACATGGCCGCAGAGAGAAAAAGCAACCAGAAAAATTCCTCCCTTGAACAAATCAATGCGCAATATGGGAAGTTGCCTCCACAGGCAATTGATGTGGAAGAGGCCGTTTTGGGAGCCTTGATGTTGGAGCGTGATGCTTATGTGACCGTGGCCGATATTATTGATACACCAAGTTTTTACAAAGATGAGCATCAGAAGATTTTCGATGCCATCAAATACCTTTCCACCCACGAAAAACCAGTGGATTTGCTGATGGTTACCCAGCAATTAAAAGACCAGGGTCAACTTGATGCGGTTGGCGGACCCTTGTATATTACCCAGTTGACGAGCCGTGTGGCCTCAGCTGCCCACATCGAGTTTCATGCCCGGATTATCGCCCAGAAATACATTCAGCGTGAATTGATCCGCGTGTCATCGGAAATCCAGACCAGTGCTTATGACGACAATATGGACGTGGATGATTTGATTGATTTTTCGGAAACAGCGCTGTTTAAGGTGGCCGAAGGAAACATCAAGAAAGAAACGCTTCCCATAAAACCCATTTTGAAAGAAGCTGCCCGGTTGATTGAGGAGGCTTCAAAACGCGAAGACGGGTTGAGCGGGGTACCCAGTGGATTTACTGCACTGGACCGGATGACTTCGGGCTGGCAAAAAACCGACTTGGTGATTATTGCTGCCCGTCCGGCCATGGGTAAAACTGCGTTTGTGTTGTCGATGGCCCGTAACATGGCGGTGGAGCACAAGGCTCCGGTGGCTGTGTTCTCGCTGGAGATGTCGTCGGTGCAGTTGGTCAATCGTTTGATTGCTGCCGAAACCGAGTTAGGCTCCGAGAAAATTAAGAATGGGAGCTTGATGGACTGGGAGTGGGAGCACTTCAACAGGAAGTTGAATGTACTGGAAGATGCTCCCTTGTTTATTGATGATACGCCGGCTTTGTCTATTTTTGAGTTTCGGGCTAAATGCCGGAGGCTAAAGATGCAGCACGACATCGGGGCGGTGATCGTCGACTACTTGCAGTTGATGACTGCCGGCGACGCTGGGCGGGGCAGCCGCGAACAGGAAGTCAGTATGATTTCGCGCTCGTTGAAAGCCATTGCCAAGGAGCTGGACATCCCCATTTTGGCCTTGTCGCAGTTGAACCGTTCGGTCGAGTCGCGCGAAGGTAAACGTCCGCAGCTCTCCGACCTGCGTGAATCGGGCGCGATTGAGCAGGATGCCGACTTGGTGCTGTTCATTCACCGACCGGAATATTATGGAATAACCGAAGACGAAAACGGAAATTCGCTGATTGGTGTGGCCGAAATTATCATTGCCAAGCACCGGAATGGTTCGGTGGGTGATGTGCAGCTGGCCTTTAAGAAGCAAAATGTAAAGTTCGCCGACCTGGAAACGGTGATTCCGGAAGAAATTGGCGGTGGCGCCTTTGGTCAAACTTTCGGTTCGAAAATGAACGACGACCTGGGGAATGCAGGTATGCCGGTTAATAGTGGCTTTGAAGCTGAAAATAGTGATTCGTATGGTACACCAAAATCGGATGATATTCCTTTCTAATGGGTGGAAAAAGTGTTTGTTAATCCTTAGCTTTTTTTTCTTTCTTATCCAAAGTAGCCTGGCCGTTTACCTGCTGGTGCCGATGGACGGTGAGCAGAAAAATCATTTAAAAGCTTACGGCATGGCCTATTGGACGCTGGAGCAAGCCATCGAAGTCAAGTGGTTGCTCAATTACCGCGGGGGAAGTTTTCTGATTCCGTACTATGCCGAAATTGAAAATGAATGTTTGGTTCGTGGTGTGAGCGTGGAGAAAATTGCCGATGTGCAGTCGCAATCGATCCTGGCCGAAATTGCCCGGCCCGAAGTCAACCAGGATGCCATTAGCATGCAGAAAGCACCGAAAGTTGCCGTGTATTCGCCACCCAACAAGCAGCCCTGGGACGATGCTGTCACCCTGGTGCTGACCTATGCCGAAATTCCGTACACCATCATTTACGATGAAGAAATTCTGACCGATCAGTTGTCGGAATACGACTGGCTACACCTGCACCATGAAGATTTTACCGGGCAGTTTGGGAAGTTTTTCCGTTCGTACCAGCACATGCCCTGGTACCAGGAAGAGGTGAATACCAACAAAACCCTGGCCGAACGCATGGGCTTTGCCAAAGTATCGGAAATGAAGCTGGCCGTGACCCAAGAGATCCAACGTTACATCGCGCGCGGCGGATTTTTGTTTGCCATGTGCGCCGCCACCGACACCTACGATATCGCCCTGGCAGCCGATGGCGTCGATATTTGTGAGTCGATGTTTGACGGCGATCCGGCCGACCCGCATATGAATGAAAAACTGAATTTTGAGCATACCCTGGCGTTTCACGATTTTAGGGTGACGAAAGATCCGTTTGAATACGAATTTTCAAATATCGATGTGTCCACCTCACGACAGGTTCCCCAAAACCAGGATTATTTTACGCTGTTCGACTTTTCGGCCAAATGGGATCCTGTACCCACCATGCTGACCCAAAATCATCAACGCATTATCAAGGGGTTTATGGGACAAACCACCGCCTATAAGCAGCATCTTGTTAAGCCCAATGTGCTGGTGATGGGCGAAAACAAAGGGGCAGGAGAGGCCCGCTACATTCACGGCGAAGTCGGGCAAGGCTTTTGGACCTTCTACGGTGGGCACGATCCGGAAGATTACCGCCACCTGGTGGGCGATCCGCCAACCGATTTAAATCTACATCCGAATTCTCCCGGCTACCGCCTCATTTTAAATAATATTCTTTTCCCGGCTGCCAAGAAGAAAAAGCAAAAAACCTAAACAGTCAGCTCGCCGTCTGCCTGGCTGGTGGAGGTTTCCGCAAGCGTGGCGGAGCTTTCCGTGTGCGTGGCGGAGCCGTCTACCTTCGTGGGGAAGCTTTCCGCCTTCGTGCTCTGCCTTGCGGTCTTCGTGGCGGACCTTTCCGGCTTTGTGCTCCTCTTTGCGGTGTGCGTGCCGGGACTGTCTACCTTTGTGGTGGAACTGTCTACCTTGGATCCGGAGCCGTCTACCTTCGTGGCGGGACTGTCTACCATCGTGCTTTGCTTTGCGGACTTCGTGACGGAGGTTTCGGTGTGCGTGTTGGAGCTTTCCGCGGGGTTGAATTCCTAGGTTTTTTTGATCGCTCAGGAAAATTCAAACAAAAAAATACCGGAACTCTTGAGCCCGGTATTTTTGCACGGTTTTATGATATTTTTTGCTGGGAGAACAAAAGAAGTCTAATACGCCCGTCCTTCTTTGCCTTCAATAAAATTGATGAATGAGGTATTGACCACTTTGTTTCCGCCATGTGTTGGGTAATTTCCGGTGAAATACCAGTCACCCAGATCGTTGGGGCAGGCTTTGTGTAAATTTTCAATGCTTTGGTACACAATTTCCACTTCGGCCTTACAGTCTTCAGGCTTTAACAATTCAGCAATTTTTGCCGAAATTTCTTCCGCGGTCGATTGGCGGTAAATATCTTTCACATAATTCATAATCTCCTCTTTCGGAAGATTTTCCTGTCCTTTGCATTTCTGGTAAACCTCATCAATCACGTGTTGCTTGCCTTTGTCTTTCAACAACTCGATGGCGGCGGTAAAAGCAATAAATTTTTCCAACACCGCCATGTCGATGCCATAGCAGTCGGGGTAACGAATTTGCGGAGCCGATGAAACCACAATAATTTTCTTTGGATTCAAGCGGTCCAGGATTTTGAGGATACTCTTTTTGAGGGTGGTTCCACGAACAATGGAATCGTCGATAATGACCAGTGTATCTGTATTTTCACGGATGACGCCATAGGTCACATCGTACACGTGGGCCACCAGGTCGTCGCGGCTGGCATCGTCGGCAATAAAGGTGCGAAGCTTCACATCCTTAATGGCGATTTTTTCGACCCGCGGCTCCAGCGAAATAATCGCTTCCAGTTCCTCTTCGCTCATGGTTCCGTTTCCGGCACGAATCAGCTTCTTTTTCCGTTCGAGCAAATGCTGGTTCACGCCCTGCATCATGCCATAAAAAGCAGTCTCCGACGTGTTTGGAATGTAGGAGAACACCGTGTTTTCAATATCGAAATTGATGGATTTCAGAATGGTTGGGGCCAGCAAACGGCCCAGCTGCTTGCGCTCGTGATAAATATCCTTGTCACTTCCACGCGAAAAATAGATTCGTTCGAAAGAGCAGGAAACACGTTTGTGGGGAACACGTACCATTTGGTTCGACACCACGCCATTTCGCTTGACGATCAGCACTTCGCCCGGCTTAATCTCTTTCACCTCGTCGGCTTTGACGTTCATCACCGTTTGAATGACCGGACGCTCCGAAGCAACCACTAAAATTTCATCATCTTCGTAATAGTGCGCCGGACGGATACCCCATGGATCGCGCATGACAAAGGCATCGCCGTGTCCAATCAAACCAGCAATGGCATATCCGCCATCCCAGTCTTTACTGGCATTCTCCAACACACTTTGCACATCCAGGTTTTCTTCAATCAGCGGCGAAATTTCCCGGTTTCCATAGCCTTCGTTTTTGTAGTTTCGAAAACGATACTGGTTTTCCTCGTCCAGAAAATGCCCGACTTTTTCGAGTACGGTAACCGTGTCTGTGTAATTTTTTGGGTGTTGTCCCAAGTCAATCAATTTCTGAAAAAGTTCATCGGTATTGGTCAGGTTGAAGTTGCCGGCCAACACCAGGGTTCGCGATTTCCAGTTGTTTTGCCGCATCACCGGGTGTACAAAGTCGATGCTGTTGCGACCAAATGTACCATATCGTAAATGGCCCAGGTAAAGTTCGCCCGCGTAAGGGAGGTTATTGTAAACCCACTCGGTGTCGTTAATGTCGGCACCATTTTTAATGGCTTTTTTCACACTTTTAAAAACCTTGTCGAACACGTCAATAATCGGATTCGGTTCGATGGAACGATACCTGTTGATGTATTCCTGTCCCGGTTTCAGGTTTATTTTTACACTCACCACCCCGGCGCCGTCCTGCCCGCGGTTGTGTTGTTTCTCCATTAAAAGATAAAGCTTGTTGATACCGTATTGCCAGGTGCCGTATTTTTCCTGGTAGTAACTGAGGGGTTTTTTCAGCCGGATTAGCGCAATTCCACACTCGTGTTTAATCGATTCACTCATTGCTCTGTTTGTCGGAATAAAGTTTTGGAAACTGAATAATATCTTTCACCAGGAAAGCATTGGGGTAACTCTTTTTGATCTGTTCTTTGAGCGCCAATGCTTCGTTTCGGGTTCTGAAATCGCCCACCCTGACTTTGAAGTCGGGGCTTCGGAAAAGCATGTAGGCCTGCTCATTGGGGAACTTCCGCAGAAATTCGGTTTTCACCTCCATCGCCTGCTCGCGGGCACGTAAGCCGGAGCTAAAAAATATCTCCAGACGGTAGCCTTCCGTACCGTTTAAACGCTTGTTTTGGGCCAGGTGCCGTTGCAACAAGGTATCGATTCGGGCATCCTGACGCACAGGAAGTTGCTGAATTCGTGACTCCGAAGAATTGTTGGGGCTGTATGAAGACTCCTGAGCGCTCAGGCTCAGACAAAAAAGGATAAGTATGATCCCTGTAATTTCAAATTTCATATACTATGGTCCTTTAAAAGTGCAAATATAAACTTAATTGACGGAATACAAGAATTGAAGTTTTTAACTGCCTGAAAAAATAAAAAACTTCACATTTCCTTATAAGAGCAAAACGCTTGCCTGATCCAAAAATTTTCCATTTCCCAATTCTATTTAAAAAGGATAAATTTGTGGCCTGATTTCGAGTGCGATGAAAGGGAAGAACGCCAAACTCGAAATCCGGAATGTGAAACTCGAAACTTGAAACAAATCTCCATGAGCCATTTAATTGATGAATTTCAGGCCTATCGTTCAAAAATGAACGAGAAGATTCTCTCAGCCGATAACAAAGTGATGAAACGCATTTACAGTGTGGACACACTGGCCTACCAGGAAGGCGCCTTAAACGTCAAAACCAAAGAGATGCTGGGCCTGGTGTCGAGCATGGTGTTGCGTTGCGACGACTGCGTGAAGTACCATCTTGAAAAATGCCACGAACAAGGCACAAGCACCGAAGAAATATTTGAAGTTTTCAGCATCGCAAACCTTGTGGGAGGTACGATTGTTATTCCTCATACCAGGCGAGCTGTGGAATATTGGGAAGCACTTCAGTTGAAGTGAAATGTTGGACTTTTTTACATGAACCATTAAATTTTTACGAACATGATTGCAATTAGCGCAACCGACAAAAAACTCACGGCTCCGATGGATCTTCGCTTCGGACGTGCTCCATACTTCTTTATTTCTGATGGAGAAGAATCCCGCTTTATCGTAAACCCTTATTGCCACGAAGAAACTGACGTAGCCCCACGGGTTGTCAAATTACTGAGCGAAGCCAAAGTGGATAAGTTAATTACAGGTGAGGTGGGGCCAAAAGCACACACCAGCTTGTATAAAAACAGGATCCAGATCATCATGCTCGACGAAGAACGCATTAAGATCAGCCAGGTTCTTCGGAAGATTAAGTTTTAGCGAGTCCTTTTTCCATTCCGAAGTAAAGTTTCCGGTTCATAAAGGGAATGAATGCCAGCACCAGCGCGTGTTGATATAAGAGCTGGCGCGTTAAACGGTCATGGGTCAGCAGGCCCACTGCTCCGTTTTGCTGCTTGGAGTTTTCCTTGTTGAAAACCCGGTCGTCGGCATCGCCCAGCTCCATGCCTTGAAAAATGAGCCGGGCCACTTCGGGCGGCAGCTCAAAGCTTCCGGTTCGGCCCAGCGCGTGTTGCTTTCCATCCGATACGGCCATCCAGGCAAAAGCATGCAGGCGGCCATCAACCACATCAATACCACCTTCAATGCCCACGTAAAAGTCGGCTGATGGACTGTTTCTCATGAGATTATCTACCCGGTTTCTGGCTCCCGCCCGGGTTTCGCCATCGCTTCGGGGTTGGTGCGAAACGCCCGATTCAACAGCAATGCCCTCAATTTCGAAAGCTTCGGAGAAACATATTTTGAAAGCTTCGGCAACAGCATTCACTTTAACAGGATTTTGAGAAGCAACCAGGATCTTCATGCGATGAAATGATTTAAAAATTCAGGCAATAAAGCTACTTTTACATTTTTTAAACTTCAAACGCACAAGCCTAAAATGATGATTCGGGAAGCAAAAAATGACGATGCCGCACAAATCGCGGCTTTTCAACTTGAAATGGCCTTGGAAACAGAACACCTTCAACTCGATAAAAATACCGTGGAACGCGGTGTCGCGCAGGTGTTCGCCGATCCGTCGAAAGGAACCTACTATGTGGCCGAAAAAGACGGACAGGTAATCGCATCGCTGCTAACGACCTATGAGTGGAGTGATTGGCGCAATGGCACCGTGTTGTGGATCCAGTCGGTTTATGTGCGGCCTGCGTTTCGGGGAAATGGCGTTTACAAGAAAATGTACCGGCACATTCAGCAGCTGGTTGATCGTGACGATCGGCTCAAGGGCGTTCGCCTGTATGTTGACCAGACCAACAGCCGGGCTCAGCAAGTGTATGAAAAGCTGGGCATGACCGCTGAACACTACCAGTTATTTGAATGGATGAAAGACTGAACCATGACACGAAAACCGATTTCACCCGAAGTACGCCGGCAACTGATTATTGCCCAGCGCAACGAAATCACAGAACACCATATTTATAGTCGCTTGGCTGCAAATGTCAAGGATGAACACAACCGCGAGGTATTGACAAAAATTGCCGACGATGAACTCAGGCACTACCACATTTGGGCCAAATATACTGGCCGAGACGTCAATCCCAGTCGTTGGGCGATTTTAAAATTTTACTGGATTGCCCGCTTGTTGGGTATCACTTTCGGCATTAAGTTACTCGAGAAAGGTGAAGAAAATGCTCAGATTAATTATAGCCAGATTGCCCGGGAGGTGCCCGAAGCGGCCGGTATTAGCAAGGAAGAGAATGACCACGAGCAAGAATTGATTCAAATGCTGGAGGAAGATAAGCTGAAATACATCGGTTCAATTGTTTTGGGACTGAACGATGCGCTGGTGGAAATTTTGGGAACCTTGGCCGGACTCACCTTTGCCCTTCAAAACACGAAGATTGTGGCCCTGGCCGGAATCATTGCCGGCATTGCCGGCGCCTTGTCCATGTCATCGTCCGAGTACCTGTCCAACCGCTCCGAGGGAAATGACGAAGGCGCGGTGAAATCGGCCATCTTTACCGGCCTGGCCTACCTGTTTGCCGTAGTGTTTCTGGTGGCACCCTACCTGATTTTCAGCTCACCATTTGTTGCTTTGCTGGTGGCGGTGATCGACTCGGTTTTTGTCGTCTTTATCTACAGTTACTACATATCTGTTGCCAACGATCAACCCTTCCGGAAGCGATTTTTGGAGATGGTCGTTCTCAGCACCGTGGTTGGATTAATTTCGTTTGGCCTGGGTTACCTGGTTCGGATTGCCTTTGGAATAGAGGTTTAGAACAATCCAAAATCAGGACTTGTTGCAATGAAAAAGGAGGACGATTGTGAGCCATTATCTGACAAAACTGATTGCCGAGGGAGAACACCAGACACAGGACTTTAAATACTGCATCAGTGACTCGAAGAAGATCGCCAGATCGTTGGTGGCCTTTGCCAATACCGACGGCGGCAGGCTGCTGATTGGCGTGAAAGACAATGGCAACATTGCCGGAGTGCGGTCGGAAGAAGAATATTACATGGTGGAAGCGGCGGCCAAAATATATAGCCAGCCCGAGATTGATTTTACAACACAACAACATCGGATTGAAGGGAAGACCGTTCTGGAAGTTACGGTTGAGCCAAGCCGGGATAAACCACATTATGCCAGCGGTGAGCAGGGAAAATGGCTGGCGTACTTTCGGAATCACGACGAAAACAAACTGGCCAACCTCATCATGATTGAAGTTTGGAAGAAGCAAAAACGCAGCGGTGGAATTTTCTTAAGCTACTCGGACTCCGAGCAATTTTTACTCGACTTTTTGGAGAAGCATGATACCATTAGCCATGCCGCATTCAGCCGGAAAGCACAAATCACTTACCGGCAAGCCGCACAAATTCTCTCCGATTTGGTTGTTCTCGGAGTCGTAGAGATCAAAACAGATGACAAAACGATCCGCTATGGCCTGTCGGAAAATTTTGACCGGGAGGAGTGGAATGCGGAAAATTCATAATGGGCCGATCCGTTGGAGCCACAGCGGACTGAAAATGATCTTCATTTAATGACCCGGCTAAACTTTTTGTGTTCAAATCAGTTTTATTCATAAATTGAAATTTTTTCCATGAAACGACATATCCGTTTTCTTTTTGCTCTGATCCTGGCTTTGGGGCTTTTTGCCCGATGTGCTGAGGAATCAAAAGACATTCCAGAGGAAGAAGAGAATGTAAAAGAGAACGTGATCAAACCCAACGATTTTCTTTCCGAAGAGCTGTACGACCAGTTGGTGGTTCAAGTGGTGTATGTCGATGGGTACAAGCCCGAAAGCAACTCGACCTATCACCTGGCGTCGTTTTTACAGAGTCGACTGAACAAAAGCGGAGGGATTACCCTGAGTTCACAAATGATTGAATCGCCCGGGAAAAGCACGTATTCCATTTCCGATATTCGGGCCTTGGAAGAAACCCACCGAACGCATAAAACCACAGACAAAACACTGACCGCCTGGATTCTGATTGTGGATGGCGACTACACTGAAAATGAAGGTGACGCCAATACCCTGGGAGTGGCTTACGGCTCAAGTTCCATGGCGCTCTTCGGAAAAACCATACGTGATTTTAGTGGCGGGCTTGGCCAACCTTCAACCCACGTGCTCGAAACCACGGTTTTGAAACATGAATTTTGCCATGTGCTCGGACTGGTGGACAACGGGACTCCCATGGTCAACAATCATTTGGATACGCAGCACGGAAAGCATTGCAACAACGAAAGTTGCCTGATGTATTATGCTGCCGAAACCAGCGACTTTTTGTCAACCTTTTTTGCCGGAAGTATCCCGTCGCTTAAGGAGCAGTGTTTGAGCGATTTAAAAAACAACGGAGGAAAATAGGCCAACAAGTTTCACCAAATCTTAATCATTGGAACCTGATTTCTTACATTTTTATCAGTAGTTTTGAAGCAAGAATAAATACAAACAGAGCCGGAACGCTGCTTACAGACGCACTGGTTCTTTTCGTTTTAACCTAAATCAAATTAAACAGTTATCAGATGAAAAATTTATTGATCGCCATGCTTTGTTTTCTGGCAGCCTTTCCTGTATGGGCACAAGAAAACTACAAAACAATTTCGAAAGAAGATTCCGTAAAAATCTACATTGGAAAAACCACCTACGAGGTAAAAACCTACACCGAGAAACATAAAGCCGATAAGCCGAAAAACATCATTTTTATGATTGGAGACGGAATGGGCGTTTCGGCGGTTCATGCGGGTCTGACGGCTAACGGAGGCCAGCTGTTTCTGAATAATTTCAAACAACTTGGTTTTATTACCACCAATTCGGCCAGTGATTACGTTACCGACTCGGCAGCCGGCGGAACGGCGCTTTCGAGTGGTTACAAAACTTATAACGGTGCCATTGGTGTGGATACCGATACCGTGGCTCAGCCAAGCGTGTTGGAAAAGGCAGAAGCCAAGGGACTGGCAACCGGCTTGGTATCCAGCTCGGCCATTACCCATGCCACTCCAGCCTCGTTTATTGCACACCAGCCTTCGCGAAACCACTACGAAGCCATTGCCGGTGATTTCCTGAAAACAGACATTGACGTGTTTATCGGCGGTGGTTACAAGCACTTCACCGACCGCAAAGACGGGCGTAACCTGACCACCGAATTGGAAGGAAAAGGTTATACGGTGCTTCAGGATATGAATAAAATTGATCAGTTTAAATCGGGAAAGCTGGCCGGATTAACAGCCCCTGAGCACAATCCACGGGTGGACGAACGTGGAGATATGCTGCCACGGGCAACAGGTAAAGCCATTGAATTGCTTAGCCAAAGCAAAAAGGGGTTTTTTCTGATGGTTGAAGGCTCGCAGATCGATTGGGCCGGACACCAAAATAACACCATCTACCTGGTTGAAGAAGTGTTGGATTTTGATCGCTGTATTGCCAAAGCGCTTGAGTTTGCTTCGAAAGACCGCGAAACGCTGGTTGTGGTGACGGCCGACCACGAAACCGGCGGGCTCGGAATCAACAATGGCGCCTACGACAAAAAGAGGGTAAATGGCGAATTTACAACCGGAGGACACACTGGCGTGATGGTGCCTGTGTTTGCCTTTGGGCCGGGAGCCGAACATTTTACCGGAATCATGGACAACACCGACATTCCGAAGAAAATGATGGAGCTGTTGGGTTTGTAACTTGATGGTTGGTCATTGGATAACTGGTCATTGGTCATTCGATAGTCATTAGGTGGTCGTTTAATTGTCATTCGATGGTCTTTCACCAAAAGGTATTGGAATTTGGAACATAGCGTGATTGGTCATTAGTCATTGGTCATTGATGGTCATTCGATAGTCAGTAATTGTGATGGCTGGATGGTGGATAGAATCCCGACTGTTTGGAATTTGAAACCTGGATTTTGGAATTAAAAATTTGCCGCTTGATCCTGGATGCATCATCAGCTTGAGGCCCGAAACTCGTCTGTCCACAACTAACAGCTTAAAAAACTATTGGAGGGAAACATACTTTCTTTCAATAGTTTTTTACTTTTAGGGCCTCGAAGAACTAAATTGAAGCTTATGAACTCTTCCATGGAGCTTTTGGATCATGTGCGGTTGAATTTTTCTCCCTCGGGATTGCTCTTTTTGAATATCGCCCTGGCATTCATCATGTTTGGCGTGGCCCTGGGCATAAAAGTAAGCGATTTTAAAGACATTGTTCAAAAGCCCAAGTCGGCCATTACTGGGATTATTTCCCAATTTCTACTGCTTCCGCTGCTGACGTTTTTGCTTGTAATCGTTCTGAAACCAACGCCAACAATTGCGCTAGGCATGATTCTGGTTGCATCGTGCCCCGGCGGAAATATTTCCAATTTCATGAGCTCGATGGCCAAAGCCAACGCGGCTTTGTCGGTGAGCCTGACTGCTTTTGCAACCCTCAGCGCCGTATTTATGACCCCGCTCAATTTTGCCATTTGGGGAAACTTCTATGTAAAATTTTACAACAACCAGTCGGCCCAGGCTTTGCTCCGACCACTTGAAATTGATCAGTACCAGATGTTCGAAACGGTCTTCATTTTGTTAGGAATCCCGGTGATTCTTGGTATTTTGTTTGCCTCCAGGTTTCCAGAGACCACCCAAAAAATCATCAAACCCCTTCGGACGGCTTCGCTCTTGTTTTTTATTGTGATGGTCATTGCGATGCTTTCGGCCAATTTCAGCCATTTCATGAAGTTTATTCATCTGGTATTTTTTATTGTGCTGCTTCACAATGCGCTGGCTTTGGGCACTGGCTTTGCTTTCAGTACACTCATGCGGCGTCCGTCAATCGATCGTCGGGCCATTACCATCGAAACGGGTATTCAAAACTCGGGCTTAGCTCTGACCCTGATGTTCAATCCCAAAATATTTCCGCCTGAGCTGGAGTTGGGTGGCATGGCTGTGATTGCTGCCTGGTGGGGCATTTGGCATATTTTAAGCGGATTAACCATGGCTGGTTTGTGGGCCAGAAAACCCCTAATTGTTTAGTATGAAGGAATGGTCATTGGGATACGCTTTTTTGAAGCAAATCGTACGCATGGGCATGTGGTTGAGCCACAGTCGGATTACGGTCATTGGCTTGTCGAAGATTCCAAAAAACAAGCCAGTGATTTTTGCCCCGAACCACCAAAATGCGCTGATGGATCCGCTGGCCGTGTTGTGCACCAACCATACGCAGCCCGTGTGGCTGGCCCGTGCCGATATTTTTAAGCTCCGCATCACCCGACCGATTTTACGTTTTCTGAAAATTCTGCCGGTTTATCGCATCCGCGACGGGAAGGAAAACCTGGGTGAAAATGAGCGGATTTTTGCACGGGCCATTGAGATTTTGGAACACAAAAAAGAGTTGGCACTTTTTCAGGAAGCGGCGCATTCGGGAAAACGGCAAATGCTCACGCCCAAAAAAGCCATTCCACGCATTGCGTTTTTGGCCGAAGAAAAGAACAACTTCAAACTTGACCTTCAAATTGTGCCGGTGGGAATCTACTACAGTCACTATTGGCATTTCAATCGGGAGTTGCTGGTCAATTATGGCGATCCGATTGCGGTGGGCGCGTATGAAAATGAGTTTAAAAATGATCCGCAGAAAACAACCCTGAAGTTGCGTGATGCGATCGCGGAGAGGCTGGAATCCCTTATCATCAACATACGCAGCAAAGCCCATTACGAGAACTACGAGTTGATGCGCGAGTTGCTGGGTGCCAGGCAAGTTAATCGCGGCCCGGAAGCTGACCACAGCATGGAAGCCTGTTTTTACCATGATCAGCAATTGATTAAAAGGCTGGAGGAAAAAGAGCAGGAGCAGGCGGGTCAGTTTCAAATCCTTCACCAGCGGCTGGATCACTTTCGGAAATCGCTGAAGAAACTCAAAATAAGCGGTGAGCAGTTGGACCGGCAACGAATTGCCGTCGGGCATCTCGCCACCCAAAGCTTGATTGGCATGGTGCTACTTCCGTTGGTTTTGCTGGCTTGGCTCCTTCACCTGATTCCATTTTTTCTGCCCCGCTACTTCATTCAAAAAAAGTTAAAAAAGCCGGAGTTTTTCAGCACATTTCAGTTTGTTGTTGGTTTGCTGATTTATCCGGTAATCACGGTGGCACTTGCACTTGTCGCCTACCAATCTACAGGGCAAACCGTTTGGGCGATTGTGGTTCCGGCGGCCTACCTGCTGTTAGGCAAACCGGCTTTTTTGGGTTTGAAATACCTGCAGGAACTGAACACCAGCTTCCGCTTGTTTCGCTTTGCCATGAAAAACAAGTCCGAGGCTGACAGGCTGTTCAGCCAGAAGTCGGAACTCATCGAAAAGCTCACGGCCTTGATCAATAGCTGATTTTTTCTACTTTTGCGGCAATCTTTTTGCGATGGACTACATTACCCTCATGATACTTGCCATGGGCTTATCGCTCGATTCGTTTGCCGTATCGGTGATGAGTGGGCTTAGCGTACCCCGGATTCAATTTTTACAAGCCACACGCCTGGCGCTGGTCTTGGCCTTTTTTCAAGCCACGATGCCTTTGCTGGGCTGGGCGCTGCAAAGTGGGATTCGAACGCTGATTGAACCCATTGACCACTGGATTTCTTTTGTTCTGCTGGGTGGCATTGGATTGCATATGATTTATGAGAGTTTTTCGAAACAAGAAACACAAAGCCTAAAAAACCCGCTGAAGTTCCGGGTGGCATTTTTACTGGGGCTGGCCACCAGCATGGATGCCCTTGTTGTTGGATTTAGCGTGGGCAATCTCCTTTCAAAAATCATGATTGCTGTGCTAATGATTGGTTCGGTCACCTACTTCGCGTCCATGACCGGCATCCTGATTGGGAAAAAAACCGGTCCGCATATCAGCCGATACGCAGAGTTAACCGGAGGATTGATCTTACTTTCCATTGGTTCAAAAATTTTATTGGAACACCTTTTCCGGGTTTGAGTTAAGTCTGTAAAGTTTTGTATATTCACACACCATTACCGATGGCCGGAACAATGATGTTCTTTTTTTGCTTATTATCGAAAGCGTACACGATGAAACAGACCCTGGAACCCACCAGCATATTGATTGATTAGTGAGACACGAAATTGGCCCATATTTAATCACCCCCCTGCTACTCGTTCTTGTTTTTTCAGGAATTGTGGGGTTAATGATCAGTATTTATCTGCTTAAATACAGACGGTCACCCGGTATACTCTACCTGTCGCTCATGCAGTTGTCAACAGCCATCTGGGCTTTCTTTTACGGTTTGGAGTTTGCCACGACCGATTTGCAGCTCAAAATCTTCTGGTCTAAGTTTTCCTATATCGGGATTGTTTTTGCTCCGGTGTTTTTTTATTTCTTCAGCGTTTATTTTGCCTCCAAGCAGTTGAAGCTGAGCAAAGCGCTTAAAGCCGGATTAATTGGGCTGGCTGTGCTGTTTCTGGTTTCGGTTTTCACCAATGGATTCCACTCCCTGCATTGGGTGAGCTATGCCATTGATCCGGCGAACAATACCACCATCTACCAGTATGGAATTTCCTTTTGGCTGGTTTTTGTTTTCTGCTACACGCTCTTGATATTGAGTATTGCCAATATTATTCCCTTGCTGTTCGATTTTCCCAAGCGTTTTCAGGGACAGATTCTCTTGCTGGTGTTGGCCTGTTTCTTCCCGGTGGTTGGCAATGCGCTTTATTTATTCAGAATAGGTCCCATTGTTGGATTTGACTGGACACCCATTTTCTTCGTTTTCTCCGGAATCATTTTAACCTTCATCAATGTCCGCTACGGCACGTTTGACCTGATTCCACTTGCCCGGAATAAATTTCTGGATATGTTGCCCGACGGTATCGCCGTTGTTGATCGCCATCAGCGTATTATTGATGTCAATCCGGCATTTCTGCGGCTAACGCAGCAAAAGGAGATCGACGTTCTGGGCAAATTGTTGGAGGAAGCTTTTCCGAAGCGAAAATCGCTCATTCAGCAATTCGCTGACAAAGAGACCATCGAGCCCATTGAGCTGGAAGCCCGGATAAACGGCGATCATGTGTTTTTCGACTTGCGCGTGACGGCGCTGCACGACCAAAGGGGACAGCTGTCGGGCCGCCTGATTACCCTGCGCGACATTACTGAGAAAACGGTTTATGAGCAAAAAATCAGTCGGGCCAATCAACAGCTTAAACTCGAAATTGAAGAAAAGGAGAAATTGATTGCTGATCTGGATGCTTTCGACCACACGGTAGCACACGATCTTAACAATATCATCGGTGCCATCGTGACTTCAACAGATTTACTCTATTACGAGCTGGAACAAAAAAATTATCAGAACCTGGAAGAAGTGATTGAGTTGATCCAGCTTTCGGCCAACAAGTCGTTTCATGTCATCAAAGAGCTGCTTACCCTGGCCAGTGTAAGACAGCAAGATGTGAAAACCGACCGGCTTGATATGATGAAAATTTTCAAGGAAAGCGAGCAGCGACTGGCCGATATGATCAAAACTTCAGGCGCTCAAATTATCAAGCCACGCGATTGGCCATCGGCTTGTGGCTATGGTCCGTGGATTGAGGAAGTGTGGGTGAATTTTTTGAGCAACGCCATCAAATATGGCGGCACGCCACCGGTAATTGAATTGGGGGCCACGCAATTTTACAGTGAAAATAAAGTTCGCTACTGGATTAAGGATAATGGCGATGGCCTGACTCAAAGCAAGCAAAAAAAGCTGTTTAAAAAGTATGAGCGCTTCAACCAAACGCATATTGAAGGCACTGGCCTTGGCCTTTCCATTGTCAAGCGGATCGTGGAAAAGCTGGGTGGCGAAGTGGGCGTAATCAGCAATGGCATTCCCGGCGAAGGGTGCGTCTTTTATTTTACACTTCCGCAGGAGTAGTTTGTTTTGAATGAAGGAATGAAGAAATGTAGGTACAAAAGGGTCCGCTCGAAATTGCTTGCTGACAGCTGTTTGGGAGCTCCAAGCCATCCCATACAATCGCAACTCTAAACTTGAAACTAGAAACTCGAAACTCCAAACTCGTAACTCATCCTAGCCGCGTTTCTTTTTTTTCCGTTGTTTGCGCTGTTTCCCCAGATTTTTATTTC
>NZ_LGIA01000167.1 GCF_001270965.1 Sunxiuqinia dokdonensis
TTGCAACAAAGGCCGATGCTTTTGTTTCGTTCAAACTCACAACAGACCTTTCGGTACTGACCGAAAAAGAGCAGCAAATGTTGCCTCATTTATTTAAGGCGGCAAATATCATGGATGAAATTTTTTGGATGGAAGCCTTTGGCGACAAAGAATCGGTTTTATCTCAAGCCACGGAACCGGCGATGGAGAAATTCATCAAAATTAACTATGGACCTTGGGAGCGGCTGAATGCGAATAAACCTTTTCTCGACGGTTTTGGGGACAAGCCGGCAGGGGCCAACTTTTATCCGGTGGACATGATCAAAGCTGAGTTTGAAGCTTGGGGTGAACCCTCGAAAACCAGTTTGTACACTTTGATCCGGCGCGACGAGAACGGAAAGTTAAAAGCCATTCCTTATCATGAAGCTTTTAAAGATCAAATAGCTGCGGCGGTCGGAGCCATTCGCCAGGCAGCGGAACTGGCCGAAGACCCGGGACTAAAGCGGTACCTTGAGCTGCGTGCCGAGGCCTTGCTGACCGATGAGTATTACGAAAGCGATGTGGCCTGGATGGATATGAAAACCAATACCATTGACTTTGTGGTTGGGCCCATTGAAAACTACGAAGATCAACTTTATGGCTACAAGGCCGCCCACGAAGCGTTTATTTTGGTGAAAGACAAAGCATGGAGCGCCCGTCTGGACAAATACGCGGCTTTATTGCCCGATCTGCAGAAGGCGCTGCCAACAGACGAAGCCTATAAAAATGAAACGCCAGGCTCGGATTCTGACCTGAACGCTTACGATGCCATTTTTTATGCCGGTGATTGCAACGCCGGAAGTAAAACCATCGCCATCAATTTGCCGAATGATGAAAAGGTTCGCGCCAACAAAGGCAGCCGTAAGTTGCAGTTGAAGAATTCCATGCAAGCCAAGTTCGATCAGATTTTGTTGCCAATCACCGATTTGCTGATTGCAGAAGACCAGCGCGCCCATGTGAAATTCGACGCTTTTTTCGAAAACACCATGTTTCATGAAGTGGCGCACGGACTTGGACTTGGAAACACAATTGACGGTAGCCAGACTGTTCGTGAAGCACTCAAGGAAACCTACAGTTCTATCGAAGAAAGCAAGGCTGATATTCTTGGTCTTTGGGCGGTTTATCAGTTGAATGAGCTTGGTGAGTTTACTGATAAAGACATGATGGACAACATGGTGACCTTCATGGCCGGCATTTTTCGTTCGGTACGTTTTGGCGCCGCCAGCGCACACGGAAAAGCCAATATGATCCGCTTTTATTATTTTCAGGAGAAAGGAGCTTTTGAGCGCGACGAGGCGACCGGAACCTATCGTGTGAATTACGAGAAAATGAAACAAGCCATGCTGGATTTGTCTGATCTGATTTTAACCATTCAAGGCGATGGCGATTACGACAAAGCCAAAGCGATGATCGACGAAATGGGGTTCATTCGCGAAGGTTTACAAGCTGATTTGGATCGAATTGGCCAGGCGGGAATTCCTGTTGACATTGTGTTTGAACAGGGGCCGGAAGTACTTGGACTGTAAAAGCTACCCTGTTCGCTTTCTTTGGTAAAATCCGCCAAGGCTGAAAAAACAGTTTTGGCGGATTTTTTTTTTGCCGAAAAGTCATTCGGCTTCGCCTTAAACAAATCCTTATTCAAACAAAACGATTTGATTTCTTGTTAATCCTTTGATAACCAATAGCGAATGATCATGAAAAAAATAGTCAGTTTTATTGTATTTGTGTTGTTTTTGAGTGAGGTAAAAGCACAGGATTTTGCCCTCAAACAGTTGGAAGACTCGCCGCGCCACCACGAGTGGGTGAAAGTGAAGTCAGGCGATCGGGAGGTTCATTGTTTTGTGGTATTTCCCGAAGTTTCAACAGAAGCAACCGTTGCCATTGTCATTCATGAGAATCGTGGATTGACAGACTGGGTGCGAAGTTTCTCGGACCAGTTGGCTGAGGCAGGGTACATTGCGGTGGCGCCTGATTTGTTGTCTGGTTTTTCTTCAGAATATAAAAAGACCAGCGATTTTCCTTCGTCAGATGATGCCCGCAATGCCCTCTATGAATTGGCTGCCGAGCAGGTTCAAAACGATTTGAACGCCGTGCAGGCGTTTGCAGCAAAAATGGAGGCCGGCAACGGGAACACCGTCGCTATCGGATTCTGCTGGGGTGGTTCGCAAAGCTTTCGGTTCGCAACTTACAACAAGCAACTCGATGCGGCGCTTGTGTTTTACGGCAGTGCACCTGAATCCGAATCGGCCATTGGAAACATCGTGGCGCCGGTTTATGGATTTTATGGCGAGAATGACTCCCGCATCAATTCCGGCATTCCCGCAACAGAAAAAATGATGAAAGAAGCCGGGAAAACGTATGACTATGAAATATACGACGGCGCGGGCCATGCCTACATGCGCCAGGGTGACGATCCAGACGCTTCGGGCGATAATAAGACAGCCCGTGACAAATCGTGGGAGAGAATAAAAGCAATTTTGTCGGAGATCTAGCGATACGAAACAATGGCATGAAAAAATGAAAGGGGCTGAAAATGCCCCTTTCTGCTGCTGTTAAACTAATTGCCCCAGTCGTTTGAAAGTAATCGCATGAACTGTTCAAACAACATTGGACTATTTACTAACTTTTTTAAACCACATTCGGTCTCCAACATTGTAGTATTCATTCTTCAAGTCCGGATTTTTGGCCAGGTCTTTCTGCGTGTACGGAAAGTGCGGAACCATCAAATCGTCTCCTGTCGTCCAGTTGGCTGGCGTGAGCAAATTGGTCTCGTCGGCTGCCTGGAGAGCCAGAATGGTGCGTTCAATTTCAGTGATGTTCCTGCCAACTTCGATTGGATAGAAATTAATGGAACGCACGGTGTTTTTTGGGTCAATGATGTACACGCCTCGAATATCGCGGCTCGTGCTTGTTGGCGTATGCAGCATGCCATAGGTAATTGAAACCTTTTTTGAAGAATCATCAATGATTGGAAATTGAATGGATTGCTTTCCGCGGCCTTTGTAATCCAGCTCTTCAAGATGAGCTTTCCACATGTTGTGTTGTGAAAGATCATCTGTGGAGATAATTGCAAACTTCACGTTCAGCATAGCCAGATCTTTTTGTAAGTAGGCCAATTCGAGAAGCTCGGAAGAACAAACCGGGGTGAAATCTTTTGGATGACTGAAGAGTATCTTCCAGCTCTCGCCAAAATCATTGGGAAATGTCAATTCCCCATTGGTGGTTTGTGCGGTAAAAACTGGCGCTTTTGCACCGATCAGCGGAATTTGATTTGATTGAGAATAAGTTGTGCCAATGGCAAAAAAAAGGAGGACTAAAATTAGTGCATGTGTTTTCATAATTGTGTTCTAAAGTGTCTTTGAATGGAAAAAATGGATAAACTGAGAAAAATAGAAAAGATTGAAAGAGTCTGCTAAAGGATGAAAATGTCAACTTTTCGTGTTCACATTTTAATCCAGGGATCAATTACGTTAAAGCCCGGCTTTCTTTTTATTAGTTGTTCAACAACGCGACAAATAAACGCCAATTAAGAAGCTAAACACAATACGTGATTTCCATACCTTTTTATCTGATATATTGAAATAGTTCAACTCGACATTGCTTGTAAGTAATTGTTGTAGTGTAATTTATGCGATTCTTTTTGCTTGTGCGTCTTCGTTGTCTGAAGAAGCTAAAAAAATGTTAAAATATGGGTTGGGGAAGGGGTTTTCTTGATTTAAGAACTCATAGGTTCAAATAATCTATCATTATACTTTATTATCAAACAGTTTCGTAAGGTGGTTGAATATTTATTTTAAACATTTGGTTTAAATGTTCAAATAGTCCGATTTTTGGTTTTGACTGTCAGCAGAATTTTTATTTCCCTTCAATGTTCACACTATTTAGCAATCTTGTATCGCCACACGGAATCATTGATTCGTACAAATAAATCTCTCTGGTAAATTACGGGGTGCGCGTACGCATGAACGGTTGGAAAACCCGGACTCGCAAAACGACTGATAATTTCAAAACCATCGGATGTTGGTTTGGCCAGCACAATTTCGCCGGTATCGGTAAAAATATAAAACTTCCCATCGGCCATGACAAAAGAGCCCGGCTTGATTTCACGTGTGGTGAAAATTTCTTGGCCATCGCTCCAACGCAGCACGGCCCAGTGTTTCTTTTGGTCTGCCGTGCCGTAAATCAAGCCATCAACCACTTGTATGCCACTCAGCTTCGAATCGAAACCGGTGTTTTGCCAAAGCGTATCCAGTTGCTGGCTGGCATCGTTAATTCTGAACATCACCGAACCTTCTCCGTAGCCCGAAGAGTAGAAGATTTGTCCATCCTGATAAACCGGTTCGTTCGAGTGGTTGCCCCGCTTTTCAGTCAGGGCATGCTTTATTTTTACCTCTCCGGTTTTTGGGTCAAACAGTACCTGGTTGAAATCGAGATTGAGCATGCAAAGCGTTTCTCCGTTGTGCTCAATGAGCCGGGGCGTGCTATAGGCATTGGCATTTCCTTCTACTTCAGTTTCCCAAACCACGGAGCCGTCGTTTTTATTGAGACCGACCAGCGAAACTTTGTCACCGCCAGGTTGCAGAATCACCAAATCACCATATACAAAAGGCGATTCGGTATAACCCCATTTAATTAACTCACCACCATATTTTTCAAAGATATTGACGTGCCATATTTTTTCACCGGTTTTCATGTCCAGGCAAACGGCATCGCCATGTGCGCCCGAGTAGTAAAGTTTGCCCTCATTTAGTGTTGGCGTACCGCGCGACCCCGGAAACCGGAAGGTAAAATCCTGTCCATACGCTGTTTTCCACACCAGTTCACCGTCGTGCGTAAAATGGTAAACGTAGCCAATTGAATCGTGCATGCCTGCAATAAATAAGCCTGCTTCGGTCATGGAAGGCGATCCGTAGCCTTCGCCAATACCGCTGTAGGTTTGTTTGATGGGCAAGGTGTCGTTGGGCCATTCATCCATCAGGTTGGTATCCGGATAGCGGGCATCCTGGTTGGGGCCGTGCCAGCGGTTGGCCTGTCCGAAAATAAATAACGGCAGGCTGATTAACAAGATGATAAAGCTATGTCTCATGGTTTTTTATTCTTCCGGGTGAAAAAAGAGTTTAAATAGTTAGCTGTTCCATTTTCGAACGGCGTCGATATTACGCTCATTGATCATGTTTTTGGCTTCAGGTGTGTAAAGGAACGCCAGTTCTTCAGCAAAATGCTCGTTTATTTTTCCGCGCACCATTTTCATCAAAGAGTTCAGTAGGTGATTTTTCTCTGTAAATGCTTCGGGCAGAATGACCACAGTTGCCGGCAGCCAGCGCTGTGGAAACTGGTTTTCATATTCTCCGCCAGGCCGGTATTTGTTCAGCTCGGCCCACAGTATTTTTATGCTTTCCTCGTGTCCTTCGTCCGAGCCGGGCGTAATTCCTTTGTGTTTCAACTCAGCATTGATTGCGCTGATATTGGGAACAATCATGCCCGAAGTGTATGGGTTTTGATTGTTATAAAGCATACATTGGTCAATGAATTTTGACTGATCGATGAGTGCTTCTTCAATGCCTTCGGGACTGAATTTTTCGCCATCGTTACCAATCAGCAAGCTTTTAAAGCGTCCAAGCACATACAGAAAGCCATCTTGATCAACATAGCCCATGTCGCCGGTGTGTAGCCAGCCGTCCCTGATCGTATCGGCGGTCGCTTGTGGGTTTTTCCAATACCCCAGCATCACGTTGTCGCCTTTAATGATGATCTCACCTTTTTGTCCTACGGGCAGCTCTTGGCCGGTATCGTCCACAATTTTAAGTTCCATGTATTTCACCGGTTTGCCCGACGAACCAAATTTAATGGCATGCAACGCATTGGACGAAATAACCGGCGATGCTTCGGAAAGTCCGTAGCCCTGGCACATGGGCATGCCAACAGCGAAGAAAAAACGTTGCAGCTCGATATCAAGCAGGGCACCGCCACCAATAAACAGCTTCAGGTTTCCTCCAAATCCCTCCCTGATTTTCGAAAACAAGATTTTATCGTAAAAAGCCAGCAAAGGTTTGTAGATGAATCGCATCCCCTTACCTCGGTCGTGGCCAAAACCGTTGTATTTATAGGCCACACTCAGGGCATGATTGAATAGTTTTTCGGCAGTTTTGCCTTTTTGCCGGATGCCAGTTTCAATACCTTTTCTGAAATTTTTAGCAACCGCCGGTACGCTCATCAAAATATTGGGTTGAATTTCCTTGATGTTTTTCGGAATGTTTTTCAGCGTTTCCATTGGGGTTGAGCCCACTTCGAGCGATGCGATGCTGGCGCCGTTATACATGAAACAGTACAGGCAGGCGGTATGTGCAAACGAATGATCCCAAGGCAAAAAGGCCAGCGTTTTCCAATCCGAGGTAATGTCCATCAGCGTGTTCGATTGGATGGTGTTGGCGGCATAGTTCAGGTGGCTCAACATTATGCCTTTCGGGTCGGCTGTCGTACCGGAGGTATAGGAAATATTGGCCAAGTCGTTGGGTAGAATATTTTGGTAAACGGCTTCGAGCTTAGCTTGATTTTTTTTCAGAAATTTCTTCCCTTTTGCAATGATATCGTCATAGTAAAGATCATTCTCACCCAAATCATCTTTTTTGTCGAGGTAGATTATTTTTTCGAGCGTGGGAACTTCGTCGCGAATGGCCTCGATTTTTGTGGCCTGGCCTTTTGAAACAATCACCATTCGGGCGCCGGAGTGGGAGAGACGGAACTTTAACTCGCTGGCTTCATCCAGCTTCACCGACATGGGAACATTAACCGCACCAGCATACAACATGCCCAATTCGCTGATGATCCATTGGTTGCGCCCTTCTGAAACCAGTCCAATCCGGTCGCCTTTCTCAATGCCGATCGACAAAAAACCAGCTGCCAGTTGCAGCACTTCTTCGCGTGTCTGCCGGTAAGTCGTTCCCTCGTATTTGCCTTGCTTCTTTTCCCACAAATAAATGTTCTCGCCGTAATTCTTGACACTGGTTTCAAAGAGTTCAATGATCGTTTTCATTCCGTTTGATTTAGTTATTTTTCGGTAGGAACCAAAAATACAATTTTTTTCTTAGCTCAGGCAGAAACGAAAAACCCCCAGCGTTTGAACACTGAGGGCTTCACTAATTGTCAAAAGGATTTATTCAATCAACCCAAACTTATATACGGTTTGTTCTTCGTATTTCTCGCCGGGAGCCAATATCGTTGACGGAAACTCAGGGTGATTGGGCGCGTCGGGATAATGCTGTGTTTCCAGCGCTACGCCTGCATAACTGCCGAATTTTTTTTCTCCCCGGATCGTCAGTTCGGGAATCCAGTAGCCGGTGTAAACCTGAATGCCCGGCTGGGTGGTGTACACTTCAACCTGCCGTCCGCTTGTGGTTTCTTTTAGTCGTCCTGCAAAAACAAATTTTCCTTCTTCGTTGTCCAGTACGTAGTTCAGGTCGTAACCATCAGGCAGGCTGTCAATGTCTTTCCCCAACTTCTTGCTGGTGGTAAAGTCAAAGGCGGTGCCTGCTACCGGAATAATTTTTCCGGTAGGTATGAGGTCAATGTTTTCTGTCATCTTGCTGGCTGTCAGCTCCAACTCGTGATTTTTGATGTCTCCCTGTCCACCCGTCAAGTTGAAATAGCTGTGGTTGGTCAGGTTGACCAAAGTTTTTTTGTCGGTTTCTGCTTCGTATTTAATGGACAGCTCGTTTTCGTTATTCAACGAATAAATACAGTTGGTGACCAAAGTGCCCGCATAGCCTTCTTCGCCATCTACGCTGGTGTAAGATAGTTTTACCCCCACTTCGTTCTCGTTTTCAAACGTTTCGGCCTTCCATAGCTTCTTGTCAAAACCTTCCAGTCCGCCGTGCAGGTGGTTTGGCCCGTTATTAATGGCTCCGCTGTATTCCACCCCATCAATGGTGTATTTGCCATTGGCAATTCGGTTTCCATTTCGTCCAATAATGGCGCCGAAATAGGGATAGCTGCCCAAATATTCTTCACTCAGATAGTCTTCCAATCGTTCAAAACCACAGACAATATTGGTGGTGTTTCCATTTGTGTCGGGTGTTTCAATGGAGGTGATTATGGCTCCATAATTGGTCACTTTGATCACAACATTATTGTCATTTCTCAAGGTAAACAAATCGGCCTGAGCTCCATTGGGCAGGTCGCCAAAAGTTTTACTGGTTATCTTCATTCTATTCAATTTTAAATGATAAGTCTACAAATTTAATAAATGATACTTACTGGTGGGTACTGGTCGATAAAAATTGAAGATTTTTTGTAATTTTGGGATCCTTGGCTAAACAAAAACGAACTTCGTGAAGAATATACAAATAGACGATACGCTTGGAATTCCAAAATACCGCCAGATCATTAATTCAATTTATCAGGGTATTATTAATGGAAACCTCAAATTGGGCGACAAAATTCCCTCGCTAAACCAAATTTGTGCTGAGTTTGATCTATCGCGCGATACGGTAATGGTCGCGTTTAACGAGTTGAAAGCGAAGGGAATTATCAGCTCCATCCCGGGCAAGGGGTATTATATCAACAGTACAGAAGTGAATGTTGATCAACGCATTTTTCTTCTTTTTGATGAGTTGAATGCTTTTAAGGAAGATGTTTATACCTCGTTTCTGAATAGCCTCGACATTAAATCGAATGTGGATATTTATTTTCACCATTTCAATTTTCAGCTTTTTAAGAATTTAGTTGCGGAAGCGGCCGGCAATTACACGTCCTATGTGATTATGCCTGCGACTTTCGACTATACGGCTGATATTCTGTCGGTTCTGCCCAAAGATAATGTGTATATCTTGGATCGAAAAAAAGCTGATTTACAAGATTACCCGGTGATTTATCAGGACTTTGAAGCGGATGTGTATCAGGCTTTGCAAACAGGTGAAGACTTGTTAAGAAAATATGACAAGCTGGTCATGGTTTTTCCGGGAGGAAAAGAGCCGGAAGGGCGAATGACTGGTTTTCAGAAGTATTGCGAGGAACAGGAGATTCAATACGAAATTGTTCGAAGTTTAATTAATCGTCCAATTGAAAAAGGGGAGGCTTATTTTGTGCCATCTGACCGGAACCTGGTGAAGCTTGTGAAAATGGCTGCTGAAAATAATTTTACCTTGGGGCAGGACTTCGGCTTGGTTTCCTTTAACGACACCATGCTGAAAGAAGTAGTTGCCGGTGGAATTACAACGATTTCGACTGACTTTCAACTCATGGGAAAAAAATTGGCGCAAATGGTTTCGGAGCGGTCAAAGGAGCAGGTAAACAATCCGGCAACTTTGATCCGGCGGAGCTCCTTGTAAGCCCGGAATGGTTGACTGATATGATCTGGATTTTTAATCACCTTCGAGTAAAACAATGCAGCGAATAAAAAATAGGCCGGTGACCTTGATGTGTTTTACAACACAAAATTCATTGAATTTGAAAAAGCAATTATCGGTAGTTTTGCCCACCAGTACCTACCAGTTGGTTTAAATATAGAAGAAATGAATAGTTTTAACAGTAAAGATCATCCGCACAAGCGATTAAATCCGCTGACAAATGATTGGGTTTTGGTCTCGCCGCATCGGTCAAAACGGCCGTGGCAGGGACAAGTTGAAAAAGCGATCGTTGACGAACGTCCGCAGTACGACCCAGCTTGTTATCTGTGTGCCGGAAACGAAAGAGCCGGCGGGCATAAAAACCCGGACTACAAAGGAACCTTTGTGTTTACGAACGATTTTAGTGCCTTAATGACGGAAACTCCTGAAGGAGAAGTCAATGAAGGGAGTCTTTTTCAGGCCAAAAGCGAAAGCGGGATTTGCAAAGTCATTTGCTTTAGTGAAAACCACAGTTTGACCATTCCCGAAATGGATGTCAAGGACATCAGGAAAGTAGTAGATGTTTGGTGTGAGCAGTTCAAGGAGCTTGGCGGGAAAGACCAAATTAACTATGTCCAGATTTTTGAAAACAAAGGCGCAATCATGGGTTGCTCCAATCCGCACCCGCACGGACAAATTTGGTCGTCCTCATCCGTCCCCGTTGAGCCAGCCAAAGAGTCGGAAACTCAAAAAGCCTACTTCGAGAAGCATGGGCGAACGCTTTTGAGCGACTATCTGCAAGCTGAATTGGATAAGAAAGAACGCATTTTGGTTGAAAATGATCATTTTGTTGCGCTGGTGCCTTATTGGGCGGTGTGGCCTTTCGAAACCATGATTGTGAGTCGTCGGGCAGTACAAAACATCCTTCAACTTACCGATGCCGAAAGAGACGGTTTGGCTGATATTTACAAGCAGCTGACCGTGAAGTATGATAACTTGTTTGAAACATCCTTCGCCTATTCAGCGGGTTTGCACCAGGCTCCAACCGATGGACAGGATTACCCGGAATGGCACCTGCATATGCATTTTTATCCGCCTTTGCTGCGCTCAGCAACCGTCAAGAAATTCATGGTTGGCTACGAAATGCTGGCCACGCCTCAGCGTGATATTACCGCGGAGCAAGCCGCCCAACGATTGCGCGACCTCTCGGACAATCATTATAAATCAACGATTAATAAATAACTAAAACACAATAGAATTATGACAAAAATTACTGCATTAAATCAGAAAATCAATGGTGGAAATCATCCACTTTTCCAGGAGTTATATGGGACTGATGCTGTTGTTTTAAAAGAGCAGGCCGATCGTTATGCGAGCCTGATGAGTGAGTTTGAAAAAACATACGGCAACGACGATGTAGCCCTGTTCAGCTCGCCCGGGCGTACCGAAATTGGCGGTAACCATACCGACCACAACTACGGACGGGTGTTGGCTGGTGCGGTTAATCTCGACAACATTGCTGTTGCTGCGAAAAACAACAGCAACATCATTCGTATTAAATCGGCTGGTTATCCTGAGTTTCAGGTTGATCTTTCTGATTTGAGCATTGACGAATCACAATTTTACACCTCGGCTTCGTTGGTGCGTGGTATTTGTGCCCGAATGAAAGAAGTTGGCTATGAGATTGGCGGTTTTGACGCTTGTGTTGAAGGCCGTGTGCCAAAAGGTTCCGGATTGAGTTCGTCAGCTTCGTTTGAAGTGCTGGTTGGCGCCATCGTCAATAACCTGTTCAACGATGGCAAAATGAGCGCAGTGGAGAATGCAATCATCGGCCAGTGGTCTGAAAATAACTATTTTGGAAAACCTTGTGGTTTGATGGATCAAACCGCTTGTTCGGTCGGTGGCTTGATTACCATTGACTTCGAAGATCCGTCAAAACCGATTGTGAAAGAAGTTGATTTTGATTTTGTTTCAACAGGCTTCTCCCTGGTAATTACTGATGTGGGTGGCGGACATGACGATCCGGCTTCGCAGGCTGAATATGCCTCTTTGCCAACCGAAATGAAGGCAGTTGCTGCTGAGCTTGGTGCCAAAGTGTTGCGCGAAGTGACGCTGGAGCAAATTGTTGACAAAATTCCCGCCATTCGCAAAAAAACAGGCGACCGTGCGATTTTGCGTGCCTACCACTTTCAGGGCGACAACCAACGCGTAGTTGACCAGGTGGCTGCACTGGAGGACAACGATTTTCAGGCTTTCCTTAAAATGGTAGTTGAATCAGGGTACAGCTCATACATGTACAATCAGAATATTTTTGATGTCGTTCACAAAGACGAACAAGTGGTGTCGCTGGCTTTGGCCTTAAGCGAAATGGTACTGAAAGGTTCAGGTGCATGGCGCGTTCACGGTGGCGGATTTGGTGGAACAATCCAGGCGTTTGTGCCTCAAAACAAATTGGATGAATATGTGAACACGCTGGAGCATGTTTATGGAAAAGGATCATGCCATAAACTGTTTATAAGAAACAAGGGGTCGGTAAAACTCGAACTTTGAAAAGTTACCAGCTAAAGTTTCAGAACACAATTATTTTCTGAAATTTGCATGGGACTCTAAATTAGATGATATCGTTTCAACTAAAATCAATAGAAGTAAGAATTTTAAATCAGCCTAAAGTTATTTATTATGAATCAAAAGAAAAGTTACTTACTGCCGATTATTATGATGATCCTGCTTTTTGGGATGATCTCGTTTATCACAAATTTGGCGGCGCCGATGGGAATTGTGTTGAAAAACCAATTCAATGTTTCCAACTCGCTTGGGATGTTGGGTAACCTGGCAAACTTCATTGCTTATGCCGTGATCGGAATCCCCGGAGGAATTCTTCTTCAGAAAGTGGGATACAAAAAAACAGCTTTAATTGCCGTTGCAGTTGGATTCGTCGGAGTCGGAATCCAATACCTGTCGGGTCATGCTGAAAGTTTTGGCGTTTACCTGTTGGGAGCATTTATTGCAGGTTTTTCCATGTGTCTGCTAAACATTGTCGTCAACCCAATGCTGAACACCTTGGGTGGAGAAGGCAATAAAGGAAACCAGCTCATTCAGGTTGGTGGTTCATTCAACTCGGTGATGGCCACTTTTACTCCTGTGTTTGTAGGAATCCTGATTGGCGAGGCCACAAAGGCGAACATAACCGATGTTTTCCCGATTTTATATATTGCATTAGGGGTGTTTGCTCTGGTGTTTTTTATTCTGTTGATCGCAAGAATTCCAGAGCCACACGCGGCTCAGCCGAAAGAACCGCTGGGGCAATTGATGTCAGGAGCCTTGAAGTTTCGTCATTTTGTTTTCGGGGCAATCGCCATTTTTGTTTACGTGGGTGTTGAAGTAGGAACGCCGGGAATGGCCAACCTTTACATGACCACGCCGACAATTGCCCAGTCCGAAGTAATTATAGCGGAGTACGATAAACAACAGGCCGATCCGGATTATTTGCGGCAACTGGAAGCTCAAGATAGTCAGAACGTGGATGATAAAACCTACAGGGGACAAGTCGTTAGCGACATCGCTTACGAAAGTGCGTTGAGAATTGTGGAAGGAAGAGACACCCCTGGATTGGGAATTGGTGCAGGTGTCGCAGGTGGAGTTGTTGGTTTGTATTGGCTGCTTATGTTGGTCGGACGCTTGTTTGGTGCTGCATTTGGCGGTAAAATTGCCAGCAAGAAAATGCTAAGCAGTGCTTCGTTTATTGGCTTGGTATTGGTTCTTTTAGCCATATTCTGGCCTGCTCAAACGGTAATCTCCATGCCAACATTTAATGTGGTAGCCGGAGCCGTTAAATTTGAGCTGGTCGCCGTACCGATTAAGTTTTTCTTCCTGGCTCTCGTAGGGTTGTGCACCTCAATTATGTGGGGAAGTATTTTCAATCTTGCGGTCGAAGGGTTAGGGAAATACCTGGCGGCAGCATCTGGAATTTTCATGGTATTAGTTGCTGGTGGTGGAATCCTTCCATTGGTACAAGGATGGATTGCCGACGTTGCGAATTATGAAATAAGCTACTGGGTGATTGTTGCTGGCTTGGCTTACCTGTTTTTCTACGGTGCCATTGGTAGTAAGGTACTGAAAAGAGCCGAAGAGGTTTTGTCATAAGTACAAAACTTGTGGCCACTGAGGCTGCAGTAATAGCGCGATAGATTTAAAATCCGTCGATAAAAACGGGATGCCGAAAGGTGTCCCGTTTCTTTTGTGGCCTGGGAGTTTACCAGTTTGAGGTAAATCCTGAGTCGGATTAAGAAAGCTTGAGCATAGTCAAGAAAAATGACCGTAATTTACATGGTCATTTTTCTTGTGTTTTTGATAAAAGTGATAACTTGCCCCCAGAAACAGACTACTTTTTATGTACGATATAATCGGTGACGTTCATGGACAGGCTGGTATTTTAAAAGATTTGCTCAAGTCCATGGGATATGAAAAAAAGGATGGCGTTTTTTCTCACGAAACCCGAAAAGCTGTGTTCGTAGGTGATTTTATCAACCGGGGACCTCGCATCCGGGATACGGTAAACTTGGTACGTAGCATGGTAGAGTCGGAGAGTGCGCTGGCCATCCTTGGAAATCACGAGCTAAACGCCATTCTTTTCGATTTGAAGGATAAGTCGGGTAAGCTTTTTAATAAGCGTTCGTCAAAGTATCGCTTGCCCTTAAACCAAACCCTGGAGGAATTTGCACCCTATCCCGAAGAATACAAAAGCCACCTGAAATGGATGCGTTCCTTGCCTATGTTTCTTGAATTGGATGGCATCCGGATTGTACATGCGTGCTGGCGCGATGAAAACATAGACCTGCTGAAAGAGCACATTACCGACGACCGGTTGAAGAAAAGCTTCCTGCGCAAAATCAGCAAAAATAACACCGAGCTTTCCGCTGCCTTTTGGCAAACCTGCAAAGGCATTGACTTCCAGCTGCCCAAAGATTTGTTGGTGTATGACGACAGAGGACAGCCACACCGGAGCTTTCGCTCCAAATGGTGGCTGAACCCAAAGGGGATGAATTTCAGGGAGCTTTCTTTTGAAAGTCGGTTCGAATTGCCTCCTTACACCATTCCACCCGAACTAAATGGTTACCGGGAGCCCTATGGGGCCAACGACCCCATCGTCTTTTTCGGTCATTATTGTTTGAAAAATGGCGACAATATCTTGGCTCCAAACCTCTGCTGTTTGGATTCATGCATCAGTCGCAACGGAAAATTGACCGCTTATCGCTGGTCAGGTGAGAAAAAATTAGTCCCTGAAAATATCGTGAAATAATTAGGTTGCAGATTTATAATTTTGAAAATAAGAGGGCTAGCTGTGGTACCTGAAAATCGTAGTTTTCCGCTCAGTTGGTGCGAGCATTTTTTTTGAGTTTTACTATTGCAGAGAAAAAAAGAAAGCCTATATTTGCAGAGCCTTTTGAAAATAGCATTTCACGAGGGTTCTAAAGAAAAATGGTGGCGTAGTTCAGTTGGTTAGAATATCGGCCTGTCACGCCGAGGGTCGCGAGTTCGAGTCTCGTCGTCACCGCACAAAAAGTTCTTTTTAGTCTTGAAAAAAAATCATTTTGAATAGGTTCTTTGCCTATTTGAAATAAATAAAGGTGGCGTAGTTCAGTTGGTTAGAATATCGGCCTGTCACGCCGAGGGTCGCGAGTTCGAGTCTCGTCGTCACCGCAAGCGAGAAGCTGCTCAATTTGAGTGGCTTTTTTTGTTTTCCTGCAAATGTATTATGTGTATATCATAGAAAGTCTTCGTGATGGTAGTTTTTACATTGGCTACACCTCAAATCTTGAGCAGCGTTTACACTATCACAACACCGGTAAAAGTCGCTACACAAGCAGGAAATCTCCGTGGGAAATAGTCTGGTTTGAGCGCGCAGCCACAAGATCGGATGCGATAAGACGAGAAAAGTTTTTAAAGCGACAGCGAAACCGTAAGTTCTATCGGCGCTTGATTGATGACTTTGAAAAATTAAAATCATAAGGTCGCGAGTTTCCCGATTGCTCGGGATCGTCACCGCAAAATAAAAAAGCTGCTCAGATTGAGTGGCTTTTTTTATTTGTATAAACAGGAGCAGTTTCTCAAGAAACAGCAAGACCTCCATCAACACTGGCGGGACAAATTATCTTACTGACCATTGCCGTCGTTTAACCAATCTTTACCTTTGTCGGAGGAGCGGATAAACCCTTCGGAACGGGTTAGAGGCCCTTCAAGAAGGGGTAAAAGGTCGTTCGGAGCAGCTTATAAGTATCTCCGAAATAGAAAAAAGTCCTTCAGAACTAGTAAAAGGTCGTCTGAGACTGGTAAAAGGTAGTATAGAACTACTAAAAGGTAGTATAGAACTAGTAAAAGGTAGTTTGAGCGATTCTTAAGTCATAATTTCTGTTTAAAGTGAAGATCATGCGAAAACCAAGCGTTGTTTGTCCCCTGTGCGAGAACATGCAAGATCTATCGGAGATTGCCGGACCAGATCAAAGAGTTTATTATGAATGCGGAAACTGCAGGCTAATCTTTACCGCCCCCGATAGCTTGCCTTCGGTTGAAGCAGAAGAAAAGCGCTACCTTCAGCATAACAATGGCCTGCATCATCGCGGCTATCTTAAATTTTTGTCCCGGGCAGTTGATGCCGCCGAACCTTTTCTTTTTAAGGGGGCAATAGGCTTGGATTATGGATGTGGCCCTTCGCCAAGCTTAAGTGTGCTCCTCAAAAGGCATGGGGTAGACTGCGCCGATTACGATCCGATTTTCTTTCCGGAACAGCCTGCCGGGCCGTTTGATTTTGTTTTTGCCACCGAATGTTTTGAACATTTCTTCTCGCCTGCTGAAGAGCTTGTGAACTTGAACCAGCTATTGCGGCCGGGAGGTTTTTTGGTGGTCATGACCAGCCTCTGGAACTCGCAAAAAGCATTTCGAAATTGGAGTTATGCCCGCGATTACACGCATGTTTCCTTCTACCATGCCAAAACGTTTAACTATATCTGTAGCCATTTTGGTTTCAGACTGGCAGGAGGCGATCGAAAACGATTAATAATTCTTCAAAAAGTATAGGTCTGGTTTCTAGTCTCTATTTTATCGCCTCAAACAATGGGCACACAACCTGATTTCGGGCCGAAGTTTTAGGCGTTCGAACGGAATCGACTGGTGACACTTGGTTTAAATGCCGTAATCTTTGTCGTTTACAATCTGTTTGATCTGCTATAGTTGCTCCAGCCGCGTTTCAATGTTTCGCAAGCTGGCATCGAATACACTTTTATTGTTGATGGCATCTATCCTAGAAACATGGCCAATGGCATCATCGGGCGAAATGGGGCCGGTAAAATCTTTTAGCGTATTGGCTTTTCCCTGTAGCTTTTCTATTTCAGAATGAATGATTTCGACCAGTTGCAAGTGCTCTTCGTTTGTCATGGTTCTTTTGTTAGCTGTCAAAAAATAGCAATTAAAAAACGGTTTTTGCAATGTCAATTTAATGTCAATTTTAAAGATAAAGCTGTCTGGAACTTCAAGCCCGTCGTGTGATTTCGGAGCAAAGGTCTATTTTTGCCGGCCCTAACATGAAACGAAAAGACCTCCACGCTCTTTTGATGCTCCGCATCACTCAGGGAAAATTAAAACCAAAATCGATCGCAGACACTTGCCAATAATGGATTGGTGAGCCAATATCGTATTATAAACAGATTTGTATGAAGAAGATTTTTAGTTTATTCGATTTAAGACAGAACGTAGATTACAAAACGGAAGTCCTTTCCGGCTTGACGGTTGCTTTAGCTTTAATTCCTGAAGCCATTGCCTTTGCCCTGATTGCAGGCTTATCGCCACTAACCGGCTTGTATGCCGCTTTTGTGATGGGCCTGGTAACTTCGATATTGGGCGGTCGTCCCGGAATGATTTCGGGAGCAACGGGTGCCGTGGCGATTGTTATTGTTTCGCTGGCTGTTTCGCACGGACCGGAATATGTTTTTGCGACCGTAATACTTGCCGGAGTTCTTCAAGTTCTGGCCGGGGTTTTAAAGCTGGGTAAACTCATGCGTTTAGTTCCTCATCCGGTCATTTTTGGCTTCGTCAACGGACTCGCCATTATCATCTTCATGTCGCAGTTAGCACAGTTTAAAGATCCTGCAGGCAATTGGCTAACCGGCCAGTCGCTCTACATCATATTGGGCTTGGTGTTATTGACCATGCTGATTATTTGGGGCTTGCCCAAAATTACCAAAGCGGTTCCATCCTCATTAACAGCCATCTTAGTGGTATTCGGAATTGTGGCGTATTTTGGTATCGACACCAAAACAGTGGGTGATATCGCCTCCATCAAAGGTGGATTTCCTCCATTTCATTTTCCAGCCGTACCATTCACTTTGGAATCAATCATCCTGATCTTTCCTTATGCGGCCATTATGGCTGGGGTTGGACTCATTGAAAGCTTGCTCACCCTGAATATTATTGATGAGATTACCGAAACCCGAGGACGGGGAAATAAAGAAGCGGTTGCCCAGGGAACGGCCAATATCCTGTCAGGAATGTTCTCCGGAATGGGCGGTTGTGCCATGATTGGTCAAAGTTTGATCAACATCTCATCGGGTGCACGAGCTCGCTTGTCCGGGATTGTAGCGGCTGTCATGCTACTGGTGTTTATCATGTTTGGAGCCGGGCTGATTGAAAAAATGCCAATGGCAGCACTCACCGGCCTGATGATTATGGTTGCCATTGGAACTTTCGAATGGGCCAGTTTGAGAACATTTAACCGGATGCCTAAGTCGGATATTTTGGTGATGGTGATGGTAACCTTAGTGACAGTTTTTCTGCATAATCTGGCTTTGGCGGTAATTATTGGTGTGATTATTTCGGCACTGTTTTTTGCCTGGGACAATGCCAAACGCATCCGTGCCCGCAAGCATACTGATGAGAAAGGTGTCAAGCATTACGAAATTTACGGGCCGCTGTTTTTTGGGTCAGTAACAGTTTTTAATGAAAAATTTGATGTGTTGAACGATCCCGATGAAGTTGTCATCGATTTCAGAGAAAGCCGCGTTGCCGATATGTCTGGGATTGAAGCACTGAACAAGTTGACAGAGCGTTACCTAAAAGTAGGTAAAAAGTTGCATCTGAAACACCTGAGTCCCGATTGCCGGCGATTGCTGCACAACGCCAATCAAATTATCGAGGTCAATATTATTGAAGATCCACAATACAAGGTGGCGGATAATAAGATATAAGTCGGTAAATGGAAAGAGTAAGGATGCTCCTGCTTAGCGGAGTTCCACGCTGTCAATTTCATTTAACGTATCTGGATTAATGACTTTCATTGTAATTTTTTTCCCGTCGACATAGAACAAGCATAGGGCATTTTCTACACTGAAAGACTGTGTAAAATCGCTCCAGGGCAACACCTCCTGCCCGTAATACGGCGCACCGGCAGCCCCGTTGTTGATTTGATAAACGGGACGCGACACATCCAGTTTTTCATGCTCGTACCCTTCGGGGTAAATTGGCACTTCCGGGGTCAGTTTCAACCAGTTGTAATTGTGTTCGTCGCCGGTGAGGATGGCTACCACCTTCGAACTTCCGTTAATCAAAATATCGAGGTATTCGTCGCGTCGTTCGATAATCCCCGTCTCCACGGGCTTGCCGGCAATCCATGGTCGCATTTCATTGTTCCCGCTGTACCACATATCGTCCCCGCTGTGCCCGCCATTGGGAAAGGCCGGCGTGTGTTGGGTAACAAAAATATGGTCGATTGAATTGTCAGTTTCAAATTTCGCAATTGTTTCTTTAAGCCACGCCAGCTGGTTATCCATAAGATATCCGTGCAATCCACCGCTGGTTGCGGTTTCTCTGCGCAAAGAGGGTGCAAACCAATAATTGCTGTTTAGCACAATCATTGCCACATTCCCATAGGTGTAGTAAAAAACATTTTCATCGTACGAAGGAAAATCCACACGGCCCGGGTTGGGATCGTAACGGTTGTCGTCCTCGCTTGCAGGCCCGTTTACAGGGTTTACAAAAGCCTTGGCGAATACCGCTTCGGCCGAATGTGTATCATAAGGGAAACGGTCGATGGAGGCAGCAGTCCGGTTTTCTGCATCCCGGAAAATATAGTTTAAAGCTTCGTGGTTGCCCATCCCTGCGTTAAATGGAATATAATGCCAGAAGGGTTCAATGGATTTTTTCCAGTTGGTGTATTGCACTTCCTGTTCTTCCCGGTTCGATAAGTAGCCGTTAATCATATCGCCGGTAAATTGGACAAAGGCAGCATCCTTGCTGTAAGCCAGCGCTGCAATTTTTTTCATGATGTAGGCATTTGTGCCTTCAATTCTCCGTTCGCCCCCTCCCGTGGCATGACGGCTATCACTTGAATATCCGAAAACAAAAGGATCCCGGCTTCCTTTTGGCAAAGCAGTTTTAAAATGATATTGCTGACTAAGTTTACCGTAACGAACTGTGTAATCATATTTTGTGTCTGATTCCAGCCCGGTGATCCGCCATTCATGGTGCGTAGCTTTTCCGTCACTTTCATACAGCTTCCCGTTCACTTCCAAACTCGCCTGCACTGGCAGGGTAGTGTTGCACCACACTGTTGCTTCATCCGGCCTGACTTTATTCACGAAAGGGCCTTCGTATATGGCGGGCGCCACTTCAAAAGGCCCTGTTCCGGTTAACGAAATCTCGCCATCGAAAATTATCATGCCGTTTTCGTCCGCCAAACGATACCCGATAGTGAGGTAGCCATTCTCTTTCCAGTCCACAAAATCGTAAGGATAGCGAAACGCATTTTTGATATCCACTTCAACTTTTCCGTCTCTGATGGGAGTTGAAAAACGAAATACAGGCAACGGATGGTCGGCTTTTCCGTACGGAATTAAACCATAGGTGAATGTGCCTTTTAAATGTCCGAAATCAAATTCCACACCGTCGGCTGTTCCTTGCGGGTTACCCATGAGTTCTTTTAATGTAAACCGGGGACCGGTTGTGTCGGCATAAAACTTTTGGTTGTCTTTTTTAAAGAAAAGCAGCCCGTTGTCATTATATTCGATGTTGGAATAGGACGCAGGAATTGTTTGTGACCGTGCATTGACCGCGAAAGAGGCAAATAAAATCAATAAAATGATATCTGGAATTTTCATGTTCTGGAATTTAAAGTCAATAATTTTCATATTCTGTTTTGTATGTCTCCTATTATTTATCGTATATTTTGCGAAAAATCAACCGGATTAAAAAACCTGCTGCCAATAAAATTATCCCTGTTGAAATTACCTTTCCAGGTAATGAAACCGACATAATAAGACACCCAGCTAATCCTAATGCCGGGACAGCCTTCCCATAGAGCTGTTCTTTCCCAGGTTGTCTGAGCGCCGATATGTTGGTGATGCCGTAGTACAACAGAATTGTAAAAGTGGCTGCCCTCACAATAAATTCAAATGTACCTGCAAGTGTGAGAATCAAAATAATACCACCAGTGAAAAGAATACCCAGATGTGGTACCTTATATTTCGTATGAATTCTTTGAAATAATGGCGGCAAATCATGCCTGCGTCCCATCGCCAGCAACATCCGGCTGATGCCTAAAATCTGGCTTAACAATACACCCAGCATTGCTGTAGTAGCACCGAGTGTCAAACCAATTCCTATTCCGGGAGTATTCAAATCGTTGGCCGCCAGTTGCAAGGGCGACCGACTGCTTGCCATTCTTTCCGCTCCAATTGAACCTACTGCCACAAGACTTACTGCGAGATAAAGAAAAACTGCGCTGATGATTGTAATAATGACGGCCTTTGGAATAGTCTTCTCTGGTTTCTCTACTTCTTCAGCAAGAGTGGCAATTCGTGCATAACCTGTAAACGCAAAAAATAACAATGCCGCCGATTCGGCTACACCCCGGAATCCATAGGGAATAAATGGCTGGAAATTGCTTTTTTCAATAGAAGGTATACCACTAATTATCAGATATGCTAACGACAGTATGGTAAATGCTACTATAAACAGGTTTAAGTACCCGGCTTTTTTTATTCCGAAGTAATTGGCAAGAGTGAGAAGCACAACTGCTACCAGTGATAAAATCAATGGCGATCCAACTGGTACAAGCTGATAAAAATAACTTCCAAATCCAATTGCTACAACACCTGCCGCTGAAAGCTTGCTTATAAGAAACATCCATCCGGCCGAAAAGCCCAAGGAAGGATTTAACAACCTGTACCCATATTCATAAGTGCCACCCGAATGCGGATACCTCGCTGCCAGTTGTGCCGAACTTAATGCATTAAAAGCAGCTACAATTCCTGCTGCCAGCAACCCAATTATAAATGCTGGCCCTGCAACCTCAGCTGCCACTCCGGTAACAACAAATATACCTGCTCCGATAATGGCACCCAATCCCACTCCTACAGCATCTTTTAGCTTTAATCCCCGGTGAAGCTCATCTGCTTTAATTTCTTTCATTACAGGTTTCTCTTTTCTTCTGTATAAAACAATTTCATTTTCAGGTTTATAATATTAGCCACCTCCAGCCTGTTATCATCAACAAAAAAATACCTCCGTACAGCGCCGGTATAAGATAAAACGACTTTCCTGAAACAGCGATTTCTCTGTTTTTGTTGAGCTCTTTTATAACCTTTATGCTTAGCCAGATTCCCCCGGCAATCACAAGGGTAAGTAAAACCGATATCAGCAAATTAACCATGAACGGCATTTTTGTCAACACAATTTCACCTTCAACTATTTTTTGTGCAGTGTTCATTCCACTCAAATCATCGGAAAGATGCCTTAGATATGGAACCCGGCTTGTTGTTTTTAAAATGGCTTTGCTCAAATGGGCAGCAGCAATTATCGGAATAAAAGCAATCCCATAATTCAATAGGTAATCTTTTAACTTGATTGAAAGACCCGCCACCCTGGCAACAAGGAACGGAATAAGCCAGATAAAGACAGGAAAAACCGCAAAGATGATTGAACCTTTAATAATTCCAACAACGAAATTATTACTTATCGCCAATGACCGGATAACCCTATTTGGCAAGAAAGTCAGGTACTGGTTAGTAATATCCCATTCCGACCAAATCTCAGAAATCACGAAGCCTGAAACAATCATTACAAAGGCCATTTCCGCTATTTTCAATGGTTTGAGCTTAAACAAATCATTTGCGAACCCAATATTTGTAATTTGAGGATTTGGTCGGCCAGCCGTGGGTTCCGACTGATATTTACTACATGTTTTCAAACAACCCGCGCAAAGAATACAGTGAGCATTATCTTCAATTTTTGCCGGGTACAAATCAACGCCACAACTTTTATAGTTCAGATTATAATGATATTTCCGGTGGATACAGGATTTGTCTTTGCAGGTATCACAAATACTTTTATTTTTTACACGCCATCCCAGAAAGGAAAGTTTCGAATAAATGCCAAGCAAATAACCCACCGGGCAAACGTAACGGCAAAAGGTATTTTTTTCATAAATACTGCCAATAAGAATTGAAACGCCAACAATTGCCAACAGGTAAACAGCCATAAAAGTTGGGTTTCGGTGTATGGCAAAACCCTGAATGCCAATAAAAAGAATCAGTACATAAAAAACCGTAATGGCCCAACCGGAAAGCAGCCATTTGGGCCTTTTACGCTTTAAACCGATTTTAGCGAAAAAAGATGTAATTATTTCTACCGGGCAAACCATACACCAGAAACGGCCGAAAAAAATGGCGGCGACAATAATCGCCGGCCACCAGTACGACCATACAATCAGGTTGCCTAAATTCGTGTTTCGCAATTCTTTCAGGAAGACCGGATCGGTGGAGGTTGCAGACAACCCGGCGATGATAAGTACGACATAGGCAGCAAGGGAGAAATACTTCAAAGCCACGGGGAAATAGCTCTTTTCAAAATATCGGTTCATTGTTTTAAGCATGGTATCTAATTATTTTACCTGTTTTTTTTACATTGTCCTATTTCAAATGATTCCCAAACCCAGCCCGATGGAAATGATTACAAGCATTGCTGCAACCAATAGCTGAACCGATCGGAAGGTTACTTTTTTAAGTAGTTTTTTTCCTGCGAAAGCCCCGGCAATTGCCGCCAGGGTTGCAGAAACAAGCAAAATCACATTTTCCGATAAGCCGGAGGAGGTAAACCGCGAGGCATAAACCGAAAGCCGCGTGATGTCAACCAGCGAGGCAATGATGACACCGGTAGCAATAAACGCCTCCTTGGAGAGTCCGCTTTTTATTAGAAATGCACTTCGAAAAGCACCCTGAATTCCTGCCAGTCCGCCAAAGAAGCCACTCAAAACGCCACCGAGAATCAGCCGGTTTCCACCAAACTCAATTTTCTGCAATACGGGCAGAACCTCGAGCAGGGAAAAGAACAGTAGTAAAACCGCGATGATAAGTTTCACCGGGGCAATTTCAAAGGTATTTCCCCACAATTGGTATTCATAAATCGGAGGCAACCCGGTAATCCGTAATAAAACCCAGGCACCGGCAAATGAAGCCAGAATGGCCGGAACGCCAAACCGGATGAGCACTGGTTTATTGGCCATTTTTCCCACCAGACCCATCTTAAAAATATTATTGGCAAAATGCACCACGCCGGTGAGGGCAATGGCAATGTCAACCGGGAAGAAAAGGGCAAAAACCGGCATTAAGATAGTGCCCAGTCCGAACCCCGAAAAAAAGGTTAGAATGGCTGTAAAAAAAGCAGCTATTGAAATAACAATTAGTTCCATTTTATTTGCGAATTGGAGATTGACGTGCAGTTGGCTCTTTTACAGTAAAATGTGGTACTTCTTCCAACGCGTGGCAGGCCATACAATGAGAGGTAAGCACACTGAATGCCTGATTAAAGGTTACAGTATCGCGGCTTGCAACAGCGCTGTCCATTTGTGGCAATGCGATGTTCAGAAAGTTTTGTGCCGACTTTGCCCTTTTTGGCCTTCTTTCCAGCCCATTTTTTACGGCAACTCTTAATTTTTCTACCTGGTATGCCGCGTATTCCCAATTTTGATCTTTTCCCGCCCAATACAATTCCTGGTAGCGGTAACCGGTTTCCACCATCGCTAGATCGAACCCACGAAGGTGTTTTGAAACGGTTTCAAACTTTTCGTGATCGTTTCCTTTTAACCAGCCGTCAGCGCCGTCAGGTTTGTTTTTGTCATTGTTTTTACACGAAAACAAGGCAAAAATCAGTACGATGTTCATTATCAATCGTAGTGTTTTCATATCAGTTCAATTTTATTGGTACGAAGCTACTGCCGCTACGTCAAATCCTTGTGGTGGAAATAAAACGATAAATGGTACTATTGAAAATACTGCTTTCGGAACTGGACCGGAGTTTTTCCTTCAGCCTTTTTAAAAAACTTGACAAAATTGGAAGCATCGGAAAAGGAGAGGAGCTCAGCAATTTCAGCGATGGTATTATCGGTGTGAAGAATGTAACGCTTGGCTTCGAGCAGCAGTTGAGCCGAAATCAATTCGCTGGCGCTGCGGTTGGCTTGCTTTCGGCAAATGGCATTCAGGTTTTGCGGACTTGTATTCAGCAGGCTGGCAAATTCGCGAACCTTATGGAGCCGGGGCGTTTCCTCCGGTAACAGCTGCCGGAAGCGTTCGAAGATGGCGGGCACCGTATTTTGCCTGGGTAATTGGCTGTCTGAAAAAGCCAATAACTTTCCAAACAAGGCAGCCAGCAGCCCATGGATAATTTGGTGCGAATAGGCCGTGTTTCGCTGGTATTCATGCAGTAGTTCGTTCAGTATCGGTTCCGGAAAATCGCCCGATGGAATGCTGAAACGACTGCTGCTTGCCAGTTTTCGATATATGGTTTTGAGTTCTGATTCCCGCAGGTCATCAAATTCTTCCTCTTTAAATAACACCACAAAACCTTTTGGAATACTGGTAAACTCCCAGAAGTGCAGCTGCCCGGGTTTCAGAAAATAACACTCGGGTGGGGAAACCACGAATTTTTCGGTTTCAATGGAATGAAAACCTTCGCCCTCACTTAACAGGATCAACTCATAGTAGTCGTCATGCTTATGAGGTTTGGTGCGTTTGATCTGCTCTTTGAAACGTGAAATTTTGAACTTCATGCCTTTTTCGAGCTTATTCTTTGTATCAATTTGGTTGTTTGATATCATGCTTCTAAAAATAGCAAATAATTCGCTTCTGCCGGATTCATGTTGCGAATCGGCTTGCCCTGTTGGCATTCGTTTAAACAACTGCCGGCTCCTGTTGTTTTTTATACCGAAAGCAATTTTATAATCCATCGTTATAAGCTATTCGTTATGAAGACTATAAAAAAGATTCATCAGCCGGTTTACGAACCCATACAAGATCTAATTACGTACCGGGTTATTCCGACGCCCTCCATCAAGTACCTTGATCCGTTTTTATTTTTGAACCACCACGGGCCGCAGGATTACCCGCCAAACAACGATGGGTTGCCTTTTGGTCCGCACCCGCACCGGGGAATGGAAACCGTCACCTTCATTTTGGATGGCGACATTGCCCATTTCGACAGTAGCGGCGAAAAGAGCGTCATCGCATCAGGTGGGGTGCAGTGGATGACTGCCGGAAGCGGTTTGATTCATGCTGAAGTTTCTTCGGATGATTTTAAGCGAAATGGTGGGCATTTGGAGATTTTACAGCTGTGGATTAATCTGCCGGCACGCTCAAAAATGAGCAAGCCATTTTACAAGGGACTGCAAAAAGAGATGATTCCAACCATCCCCTTGGATGATGAAAAAGTGGTTGTACACCTGGTTTCCGGCGATTGGGAAGGTGTCGAAGGCGCTTTTCATTCAGGCATTGGCGTTCAGCTGTCAACCATTGATTTTAAACCTGAGGGACAGCTCCGGTTAACTATTCCTGAAACAGAAAACGTTTTTTTCTACCTCATCCGTGGGCAAATGGAGGTGAATGGGCAGCTGGTTGATGAAAAGCGCTTGGTTGAGTTTGAAAATGACGGACAGAAAATCAACATCCGCGCGACCGAATCAAGTGTATTGCTGCTCGGTTACGCGCCGCCACTCAAGGAGCCGGTGGTATCGCAAGGCCCTTTTGTGATGAATACCCGCGAGGAAATTGAACAGGCCTACGAAGATTACCAGAATGGCAAATTCGGAAGCTGGAATCACTAGAAGACTAGGTTAAATTACTGTCAAGTTCCTGCCTGTTATCTTTTTCCTGTTGATTTAAAGTGTACTTTTGCCGCTCGAATTAGAAAAAAGAGGATCTGATTAATGATTACAGTATCGAACTTAGGAATACAATTTGGCAAGCGCGTGTTGTTTCAGGATGTGAACCTGAAATTTACAGCGGGAAATTGCTATGGCATTATTGGTGCGAATGGCGCCGGAAAATCAACCTTTCTGAAAATGCTTTATGGTGAGCAGGACGCAACTTTTGGGCATGTGAGCATTGCCTCGGGTGAACGGCTGTCGGTTTTGAAACAGGATCACCAGGAGTTTGATGAGGTCCCGGTTTTGGATACCGTGATGATGGGACACGAGAAATTGTGGGCCGTCAAGACCGAAAAAGACCGCCTTTACATGAAGGAAGATTTCACCGAAGCCGACGGAATGAAAGCCTCGGAGCTGGAAGATCAGTTTGCCGAAATGGATGGCTGGAACGCAGAGAGCGATGCGGCCAGCTTGCTGAGCGGGTTGGGCATTGACGAATCGCTGCACTACAAATTGATGAAAGACCTGAGCGGGAAAGAGAAGGTGAAAGTGTTGCTGGCACAAGCCCTGTTTGGCAAACCCGACAACCTGCTGCTCGATGAGCCAACCAACGATTTGGACCTTGATACGGTTTCGTGGCTGGAAAATTACTTGTCGAACATTGATCAAACGGTGTTGGTGGTTTCGCACGACCGCCACTTTTTGGACGCCATTTGTACCCACACGGTAGATATCGATTTTGGCAAAGTGCAATTGTTTGCCGGAAACTACAGTTTCTGGTACGAATCAAGCCAGCTGGCTTTACGCCAACAGGCTGCTCAAAATAAGAAAGCCGAAGAAAAGAAAAAGGAATTGCAGGAATTTATTGCCCGCTTTTCAGCCAACGTGGCCAAGTCGAAACAAACGACGAGCCGCAAAAAGATGTTGGAAAAGCTGAACGTGGACGAAATCAAACCTTCAACCCGAAAATACCCCGGAATTATTTTCACCCCGGAACGTGAACCCGGAAATACCATACTCGAAGTGCGCAATTTGAGCAAAACCTCGGGAGGCGACCTGCTTTTCAAAGATGTGAACTTTGTGGTGGAGAAAGATGACAAAATCGTCTTCCTGTCGCGTGACCCGCGTGCCATGACGGCCTTGTTCGAGATTTTGAATGGCCATGAAAAGCCGGATACAGGTGATTTTGACTGGGGTGTGACCATCACCAAAGCCTATTTGCCGCTGGATAACGCGGAATTTTTTGAAAAGGACTTGTCGCTGGTCGACTGGTTGGGCCAATATAGCTCCGACACCAGCGAGAACTTTTTGCGTGGTTACCTCGGCAAGATGTTATTCTCAGGAGAAGAGATTTTCAAAAATACCAAAGTGCTGTCGGGAGGGGAGAAGATGCGCTGCATGATTGCCCGCATGATGCTCGCCAACGCCAACCTGATGATGCTGGACACGCCCACCAACCACTTGGATCTGGAATCCATTCAGGCGTTTAACAACCGGCTGACCCAGTTTAAAGGCAACATCCTGATGTCGTCGCATGACCACGAGTTTATTCATACGGTTTGTAACCGGGTGATTGAACTGACACCAAACGGCATCATTGATAAGCAAACAGAGTACGACGATTACATCAGCAGCGAAGAAATCAAGGAACGACGAGCAGCGATGTATAAGAAATAGATTTTTAAAAATGAAAAAAAAGCCTTGCATTGCAGGGTTTTTTTTATGGCTTTTGGTGAAGAATGGTCATTCAATAGTCATTGATGGTCATTCAGTTGTC
>NZ_LGIA01000168.1 GCF_001270965.1 Sunxiuqinia dokdonensis
CGGCTTGGCCGAAGTTATCAACATTCCAACAGCAAATCAACATCAAAATTCTAATCGTGACACAGTTTAATGAACATTACCAATGTTTACTTTTATCTGGTTCTTTGAACTTCAATAAAAAACAAACAAATGAAAACCAAAACACTCATCCTATTAAGCTTCTCGCTCATGATTTTTAGTTGCCGGCCAAACAAACAGATGATTGATACCTCGACCGTTCAAGAACTCGATGTTGAACGCTACATGGGCACCTGGTACGAGATTGCTCGGTTTCAGCATTCGTTTGAAAAAGATTTGGTTGGGGTGACAGCCACCTATTCGTTGCGCGACGATGGTAAAATTGATGTGGTGAATGCCGGTTACAAAAACACGCTGGACGGCGCGTACAAAGAAGCCAAAGGGAAAGCCAAAATCCCCGATCCGAAAGAACCCGGAAAATTGAAAGTGGCTTTTTTCCTATTCTTTTATGCTGACTACAACATTATGGAGCTGGACGACGATTACCAGCATGTGTTGATTGGCAGCTCCACGCCCGACTACCTGTGGATTTTGAGCCGTACGCCCCAAATGGATGAAACCGCTTACCAACAGTTGGTTGATGAAGCCAAACGCCGGGGATACGATACGAGCAAACTGTTTAAAGTTCCGCACAAATAAAGCTGACGCCATGGGTGCGTTGAACCTGCCCGATGAATACAACAAGACTGTTAAACACAAACGAAAATTCCCTAACTTTGGAAAACGCTTCTAAAAAACTAAAATCATGAGATCAGGCCTTCTGTATACGATTCTTCTCCTTTTTACGCTATCCACTTTGAGTTGGGCTCAACAAGCAGGCCCCACCCCGGAAAACCAGAAAAAACTGGTTTATAAATTCAACATCATGGAGAATATTATGCCGGCCACCTGGCGGCAAACCAAACAGGCTTTTGATGCGGCCGATAGCCTGAACGCCGACCTGATGCTGATTCACATGAACACCTACGGCGGTACCGTGCTCGATGCCGACTCCATCCGGACAAAAATTTTGAACAGTCCCATCCCGGTTTATGTGTTTATCGATAACAACGCGGCCAGTGCCGGTGCCCTGATTTCGGTAGCCTGCGACAGCATTTACATGCGTCCGGGCGGCTCCATTGGCGCGGCAACGGTGGTCAATCAAACCGGCCAGCAAATGCCCGACAAATACCAGTCGTACATGCGCTCCACCATGCGGGCAACTGCCGAAGCGCATGGGGGCGACACCATCATTAGCGGTCAGGACACGACCTTTCGCTGGTTTCGCGATCCGAAAATCGCTGAAGCCATGGTTGACGAACGAGTTTACATTCCCGGCATTATCGACACCGGAAAAGTACTTACCTTCACCCCGGCTGAAGCCATGAAATACGGTTTTTGCGAAGGGCAGGCCGATAATGTGGCTGAAGTCCTGGAACTGATTGGTATTTCAGATTATGAAATCGTGGAATATAAACCCACGGTACTCGAAAAAATCATTGGTTTTTTGGTGAACCCCATGGTTTCGGGCCTGCTCATTATGGCCATCCTGGGCGGTATTTATTTCGAAATGCAAACACCCGGCATTGGCTTTCCGCTTATAATCGCCATCACAGCTGCCGTGGCCTATTTCGCCCCACTCTACCTCGAAGGTTTGGCGGCCAATTGGGAGATCCTGCTCTTTATTGTCGGGCTAATCTTAATCGCGGTCGAAATCTTTGTGCTGCCCGGCTTTGGCGTGGCCGGACTGTTGGGCATCCTGCTTAGCTTCACAGCCTTGGTATTAAGCCTGATCGACAACCTGGTTTTCGATTTTGAAGGGGTTCATCCCGAAAAGATCATGTCGGCATTGACCACCGTTGTTGTCGCTCTTTTTGGTGGTTTTATGCTCAGTCTGGTCCTCAGCAAAAAGCTGTTTACTGCCAATTCCGGTGCGTTTAAGAATCTCTCTCTTCATTCCATTCAAGATAAAAATGAAGGTTTTGTGGGCGTTGACACCAGCTACCGGAGCCTGGTTGGCCAAGAGGGCGTGGCCTACACCACGCTTCGTCCTTCGGGCAAAGTAAAGATCGACGGCAAACTGTACGATGCCGTTTCGGGCCTGGGCATGATTGACCGTGGCGACAAGATCATCGTGATCCGGACGGAATCGGCTCAACTTTACGTCGAGAAAAAATCCGATGATCAATAGGTTCGAAACGACGGCAATACCAGAAAGAACAGACGCAACACAATTTCTCGAAGTATTCTCAAACAGCAGCACCCAGGTAGTTATCCGGATGTTTTTATGCTTTTTTTCTCTTGAAAGAAAAACAATTCTAATTTTGCATTGCTCTTAAAAGTAGAGAAACGTGGTGTTGTGGGTTTCAGAGTGCGGCCAAAGGCCATCGAAAATACCAGTCAACACCTTCAAAAAGAGAGGAATTCCAAATGAAAGCATTTGTGCTCGATTATATTTCTGAATTGATTTATTTGCTCAACGAAATGGCCCCCTGGCTGCTGCTGGGCTTGGTGTTTGCCGGTTTGCTGAAAGTGTTTTTCCCGGAAGGAAAAGTGCAAAAATACATGGGCAAACCAACCACCAAATCAGCTGTCAATGCGTCCTTGCTGGGCATTCCCATGCCGCTTTGCTCGTGTGGCGTCATTCCAACCGGCGTCTCTTTTTTCCGCAATGGGGCATCGAAAGGCGCCACCAACTCCTTCCTGATTTCAACGCCGCAAACCGGCGTCGATTCTATTTTTGCAACTTACTCCATGCTGGGCTGGCCATTTGCCATCCTCCGCCCCATTGTTGCTTTTGTAACCGGCATTGTAGGCGGAATACTCACCAACTGGCTGGTGAAAGACAAACCGGCACCAAAAAATCCTTTTGCCAACTTCAGACTTGATACAGCGGCGCTAGGCAAAAAAGAAGAACCCGGAAGTTGCGACGATGATTCCTGCGGTTGTCATGATCAATCGGCTCCGAAAGGAAATACCTTTGTTCGTGCCACGCATTACGCGTTTGTCGAATTGTTGCAAGATATTGCCAAATGGCTCATCATCGGCTTTCTGGTTGCCACGCTGATTTCGGTGGCACTTCCTGCCGATTTCTTCAGTCGTTTCCAGGGCTGGGGGGTTCTCGAAATATTGATTATTCTGGCGGCATCGGTCCCGCTGTACGTTTGCGCCACGGGCTCCATCCCCATTGCCGCCGTACTCCTCATGAAAGGCGTATCGCCAGGCGCTGCGCTGGTTTTTCTAATGGCCGGCCCGGCAACCAATGTGGCTACGATGACCGTGCTCGGAAATACCATGGGCCGCAAAGCCTTGTACGTGTACCTGGGCACGATCATTGGCGGTGCGGTTCTTTTTGGAATGCTAACCAACTGGCTGATCCCAACCGAACTGATCATGAGCCAGATGGTCCACATTCATGGCGACGGAGAACATGAGATGTTGCCCAAGTGGCTGCAAGTTTCTTCGACCGTGCTGCTCATCGGCTCGCTGATTTTTGGCTACTTTTACGAACGTTTTGAAAAATCAAAAAAAACAAGCAGCATGAATTTGAAAACATTAAAAGTGGAAGGCATGACCTGCTCGCACTGCGAGGCCAGCGTCACCCGCAACCTGACCAAACTGGATGGGATTGATGAAGTTTTTGCCGATAGAAATACCGCTGAAGTTCGAATCAAAGGCAGCAAGATCGACCTGACGGAAATTGAAAAAGTAATCACCGAAATTGGTTACCAATACAAAGGCGAGGTGTTATGACGCTCCTGCAAATTGGCTTGATCATCCTCAGTGGTTTGCCCATTTTGTCAACTGCCTTGCTGGCCTACCAGCTTTTGCGAAACGGACAGGGTGCTTTTGGGACGCCCACAATTTTGCCCTGGCTTTTTTACCCCGCCAAGCTGCTGACCGGCCTTTTGATGGTCCTTCTTTTTTGGGTCAGCCTCCGGGCGGATTTTTTTCTGTATTTCCCAAGGCTCATACAAACTGAAATACTGGAAGTTCAAAAACTTCTGGCTTTGATTTTTGTGTTGGCCGGCAATCTTTTACTGATCCCGGCCTACTATTCCATGAGCATCTTTACGCGTGTTGGTTTACCCACAAAAGATCATGCCCTGCAAACAAAAGGAATTTACCGAATCAGTCGAAACCCGATGTACACCAGCTTCTTCTTTTTCTTTACCGCCTGTTTTTTACTGATTCCCAGCGTGGCTATCGCCATCATCGGCCTTTTCTGCCTGGTCACCCATCATTTTATTATTCTGAATGAAGAAAAGTTTTTGCTGAAGGCATTTGGAACTGACTATGCTGAATACCGGAAAAACACCTCCCGCTATTTGTAGATAACGACAATTGGATCAATAAAAAATGAGGTATTCCCTGAACCAGGAAAACCTCATTTGATTCTTTTTTTGCCTTTTATTGTTGCAATAAGAAGGCCCGAAAGTCGTCAAACTCCTTGCTGAGTGGAATGGAGAGTTTTTCACCTTTCATGAACTCAGCCAGTTTTTCGGGTAGCGGAACTTTTCCTGCGCCAATAATTTTTTCGACTGTTTCGGTAAACTTGGCCGGATGCGCTGTTTCCAAAAACACCCCCACTTCGCCATCCAGCAAAGCCTCGTCCAACGCCTTATAACCGGTTGCGCCATGCGGATCAGTCAGGTAGCCATATTTGTGGTACACCTCGCTCAGCACCTCCTTAATCTCGGAATCAGAATAGCGGTATCCGGTTATTTCAGACTGAATGGCCGCGTGCGAATGATCATATAAATCGAGGATTCGCGCAAAGTTGCTGGGATCGCCTACATCCATCGCGTTGGCGATGGTGGCTACCGAAGCCCGGGGTTCATATTTTCCACTTTTCAGATAGTTGTAAACGATGTCGTTTTCGTTGTTGGCTGCGATAAATCGCTTGATGGGAAGCCCCATTTTCTTGGCAAACAATCCGGCTGTGAGGTTGCCAAAGTTCCCACTGGGTACCGAAACCACAATGTCTTCCGTGACGCCCCGCTCACGCAGGCGAGCATACGCATTGAAATAATAGAAAGCCTGTGGAAGAAAGCGAGCCACATTGATGGAGTTGGCCGAAGTCAGTGTCAATCCGGTTTTTAGCTGCTGATCCAAAAAAGCGGTTTTCACCAGTCGCTGACAATCATCAAAGGTTCCTTCCACTTCGAGGGCGGTAATATTTTGGCCAAGGGTGGTGAACTGCTTTTCCTGAATTTCGCTCACCAAACCTTTGGGATACAACACATACACATAGATACCGGGCACGCCCAAAAAGCCATTGGCCACCGCACTGCCGGTATCGCCCGAAGTGGCGACCAACACATTCACCTGCGCTTCGTTCCCTTTCAGAAAATAGGCCAGCAAGCGGGCCATAAAGCGGCCGCCCACATCTTTAAAAGCCAGCGTTGGCCCGTGAAACAGCTCCAGCGAAAAGATATTGTCATTGACATGGACCACAGGACAATCGAAGTTCAAAGTATCGTCAACCAGCGCCTTCAGGTCGGCTTCCGGCACATCTTCACCAAAAAACTTTTTGGCCACTTCAAAAGAGATTTCCTGAAACGAACGTTGGTGAATGGTTTCGAAAAAAGATTCTGGGAAGGCTTCAATGCGCTCGGGCATAAACAAACCTTTGTCATCGGCCAGTCCCTTAATCACTGCTTCTTTCAGCGATACTTTCGGAACTGATTTATTGGTGCTGTAATAGTTCATTTTTGAGTTTCGAGTTTAAAGTTTCGAGTTGTCCGTTAATAAAGCTTTCATAAATTCATCACCTTTGAGCAAGCCGTAGCTCCCTTTTCGGACGGTAAATTCGTCGTAGGTTTCCACCGTGTCGCCTTCAACACCAGGTTTGTAGACGATAAATGGTACCGGATCTTTGGTGTGTACGGTGGTCGCACAAGGGGTGGGATGATCAGGCAAAACGGCAATCGTCACCGGCTCGCCCATTTTGGCCGTTTCTTCCACCAGGAATTTCACCACCCGCTGATCCAGGTATTCAATGGTTTTGGTTTTCAGTTCCACATTACCTTCATGGCCCGCTTCATCGCTGGCCTCAATATGCAGGTAGACCAAATCATAATTGGTCAGCGCATCAATGGTTGCCTGCGCTTTTCCTTCATAGTTGGTATCGTAAAGGCCGGTTGCCCCTTCCACTTTAATCACATCCATTCCGGCGTAAACACCAATCCCTTGAATCAGGTCAACAGCAGAAATGACAGCTGATTTTTCCACGCCAAACAACTCTTTCAAAGTTGGCATTTGTGGTTTATAACCCGGCGACCAGGGCCAAATGCTGTTGGCCAATTCTTTGCCAGTGGCTTTTCTTTTTTGGTTCACCGGATGATTTGGAAGAATTTCCATCGATCTTGCAATGAGTTCATTAAGCAAATCAGCCGTCTCCTGCGCTTCCGTGGCTTTTGCTTTGGTCAGATAATCTTTAAAAGGCTTTCCCGGCACATCATGCGGAGGCGTGCAAGCCAATTGTTTGTTGCCACCCTTGATCACCAGCAGATGGCGGTACGAAACGCCCTTGTGAAAGATGATCTTATCGGAACCTAGCTTTTCGTTCAGAAAATCGATCAACTCATGAGCTTCTTCATTCGAAATATGCCCTGCTGAATGATTTTTGATCTTTTCGTTTTCGATGGTCAAGAGGTTGCAGCGAAGCGCCAAATCACCGGCTTCGAGTTTTACGCCCATGCTGGCCGCTTCGAGTGTGCCACGGCCTTCGAACACCGAAGGGACATCGTACCCAAGTACAGAAAGATTAGCAATTTCACTTCCCGGGTGCATGTGCTCCGGAACGGTCAACAACTGGCCGCAGCGCCCGAGTTTTGCCAGCCGGTCGATTTCCGGTGTATGGGCCATTTGTAAAGGGGTTTTTCCTCCGTAGTTTTCCAATGGCTCGTCAGCCATGCCGTCCCCTAAAACGATTATGTACTTCATAAAAGAGTTTCAAGTTTCGAGTTTCAGGTTCCAGGTTTTCGGAGAAACAAGGTCCTTTCACTCCAATTTATTTCCTGTCGATTACAGATTTGAGACCCGAATGATATCAGCAAAAACGCCAGCGGCAGTCACTTCCGCACCGGCTCCGTAACCTTTAATGATCATCGGGAATTCGTGGTAGCGCTCCGTGGTAAACATCACCAGGTTGTTGCTTCCCTGCAAATCGAAGAAGGGATGCCCCTGTTCGATTTCCTGCAAGCCCACTTCGGCCTGCCCGTTTTCGTATTTGGCGACAAAACGCCAGCACTTGTTTTCCGCTTCCAGGAGTTTCCGGCGCGCTTCAAAGTCGGCATCCAAACCACTGATCCCACTCCAAAAGTCTTCCATGCTTCCATCGAAAAATGCATCCGGGATAAACTTATTGATGGCGACATCTTCCCTATCGATTTTGTAACCCGACTCGCGAACCAAAATCAACAGCTTGCGCACCACATCAATTCCGCTCAAATCCACCCGTGGGTCCGGCTCCGAATAACCTTCGTCCTTCGCCATTTTAATGGTCTGGCTCATGGGCACTTCGGCCGAAATGGTGTTGAAAATAAAGTTGAGCGTTCCCGAAAGAACGGCCTCAATTTTCAGGATCTGATCGCCCGCGTTAACTAAGTCATTCAAGGTGTTGATGATTGGCAAACCTGCGCCAACATTGGTTTCAAACAAAAACTTGATTCCTTTTTGCTTGGCAATTTTTTTCAGTTTCAGATAATTTTCATAGTCTGATGAAGCGGCTACCTTGTTGGCTGTCACAATCGATACGTTGGCATTCAACAAGTCGGCGTACAAATCAGATGAATAATCCGACGCCGTACAGTCGACAAATACCGAATTGAAAATATTCATCCGAATCACGGCCTCTTTGTAGGCCTTTAAATCGGAGGCCTGTCCTTCGGCATCAAGGCGCTCTTTAAATCCTTCGATAGCAATTCCATCCCGGTCGAGCAGCATTTTTTTGGAATTGGCCACCCCCACCAACTTCAGCTTGAGGTGCTTTTCTTTAAGCAGCTTCTCCTGTTGCTGCAAAATTTGCTTGAGCAGATTACCTCCCACCAAGCCGATGCCCAGCAAGAAGATGTTCACTTCAACGTTTTCGGAAAGGAAGAATGACTCGTGCACCACATTCAGCGTCTTCCGCAAATCAGAATCCTTCACCACCCACGAAATATTGAGCTCCGATGCGCCCTGTGCAATCGCGATGATGTTAATCCCGTTTTTCCCAATGGTATTAAAGAGCTTTCCGGCAATTCCGGTAGTGTGCTTCATGTTTTCGCCAACGATGGCTACAATCGAAAGCTCATTTTCGACTTCAATTTTATTGATTTGCTGACCCGTGATTTCGCGGTCAAACTCAATGCGAATGGCTTCCTCGGCCGTTTCCGCTTTCAGCGTATCAACGGCAAACGAGATGGAATTTTCGGACGAAGCCTGTGAGATCAAAATCACATTGATGTTTTCGCGGGCCAGGGCACCAAACAAACGCATGGAAATTCCGGTAACGCCCACCATGCCCAATCCCTGCACGGTAATCAGGCTGATGTTTGAAATCGATGAGATGCCTTTAATCGGACGGTCTTTCCCGTTGGGCTGACTGCTGCGGATGAGTGATCCCTCGCCTTCGGGACGAAGCGTATTTTTTATTTGTACCGGAATGTTTTTTTGATAAACCGGCAAAATGGTGGGCGGGTAAATCACCTTTGCCCCAAAGTGCGACAGCTCCATAGCTTCGGAGTAGCTTAACGACTCGATGGTGTAAGCTTTGCGAATGATGCGTGGATCAGCAGTCATAAAACCATCCACATCGGTCCATATTTCAAGAACACTTACATTAAGCGCGGCTGCAAAAATTGAAGCCGTATAGTCGGAGCCTCCACGGCCCAAGGTGGTGTACTCGCCGGCGCTGTTGCTCGAAACAAATCCAGGCGCCACACAAATGCCTGAAAAACCAGAAAAGGCATCCTGAATCAGTTGATTGGTCAACTTAAAGTCCACCAATGCCCGACCAAAAGCGCTGTCGGTTTTGATCATTTGCGAGGCGTCAATCCACTTGGCATGATCGATAAATTGAGCGATAATGTAGGATGACAAGCGTTCGCCAAAGCCACCAATTTTATCCATGGTTTTTGGGGTCAACTCGCCAATCATCGAAACACCACGAATGATCCGGGCCAATTCGTCAAGCAGTAAGCTCACCTCTTCCCACACCTCCAATTTTTGTTCTCCTTCAAACAAATCATCAACCACAACTTCGTGGCGCGTCCTGATTTCCGTGATCTCCGTGTTGAAATACTCCGTTCCCAGAACAGCCATCTTTGCGGCGTTTAATATCTTGTCAGTTATTCCGCCCAAGGCAGAAACCACAACGACCACGTCGTCGGGCTGACTTTTCACGATCTGTTTTACCTTTCTGATGTTTTCAGCACTTCCAACAGAAGTGCCTCCAAATTTCAACACTTTCATACGAGATACTTGATTCTTGATAGTTTGATACTAGATAGTTTGCGGTGTATGCCTTGTCAAAAAAAAATCCGGATGAAGCAGTTCGCCGCCTCATCCAGACTTCACTGCAATGTTTTATTTTTTATTGAACGGGGATGGCCGCTGTCGCTACTGCTTCAATAATTTTCGTTTCCAATTCGTGCGCCAACTCCTGGTTGTCGCGCAGAATATTTTTTACGGCTTCGCGACCTTGGCCCAGCTTGGTTTCACCATAGCTAAACCACGATCCGCTTTTTTTGATGATATTGTAGTTCACGCCAAGGTCAATAATTTCGCCAGTTTTTGAGATTCCCTCACCATACATGATGTCAAACTCAGCTTTGCGGAAAGGAGGCGCAACCTTATTTTTCACCACTTTCACCCGGGTATGGTTACCCATGATTTCTTCGCCATCTTTAATTTGTCCAATCCGGCGAATATCCAAACGCACCGATGCGTAAAACTTCAACGCATTTCCACCGGTCGTCGTTTCAGGATTACCAAACATGACGCCGATTTTCTCACGAAGCTGGTTAATGAAAATACAGCAGGTTTTGGTGCGGTTGATGTTGGCTGTCAGTTTCCGCAGCGCCTGCGACATCAAACGGGCTTGCAAACCCATTTTTGAATCTCCCATTTCGCCTTCAATCTCCGCTTTCGGAGTTAGGGCCGCTACCGAGTCAATAACCACAATATCAATAGCGCCGGAGCGAATCAGGTTGTCGGCTATCTCCAGTGCTTGTTCGCCATTATCCGGTTGGGAAATGAGCAATTCATCGGTATCAACGCCCAATTTTTTGGCGTAATACGGATCGAAGGCGTGCTCTGCATCAATAATGGCCGCAATACCCCCTGCTTTTTGAGCTTCGGCTATGGCATGAATGGCCAGGGTGGTTTTACCTGACGACTCTGGCCCATAAATTTCAATCACACGGCCTTTGGGAAATCCGCCAACCCCCAGTGCGATATCCAGTCCAATTGAACCAGACGAGATTGCTGGCACATCTTCAACGGCACGGTCGCCCATCTTCATGATGGCCCCTTTGCCATAACTTTTTTCAATTTTATCCATCGTAAGCTGAAGGGCTTTCAGCTTTTCCTTGTTCACATTTGAATCTTCTTTTGCCATTGTTATCCTAAGTCTAAAGATTTGATTATTTGGTTTGTATGATCTTTTGTCTGAACTTTCTCGAACACTTCTTCAATTACGCCGTCCTCTCCAATAACATAAGTGGTACGAAGCACGCCCATGTACTTTTTGCCGTACATATTCTTTTCGCCCCAAGCCCCATAAGCCTGTAAAATTTCTTTTTCGGTATCGGCAATCAGGTTAAATTTCAGCCCATATTTTTCAGCGAATTTTTTGTGTGAAGCCACACTATCCGGACTTACGCCCACGACTTCGTAGCCCTTTGCGATCCAGGCATCGTAGTTGTCACTCAAATTACAAGATTCAGCGGTACATCCGGGGGTATCATCCTTTGGGTAGAAGTATAAAATTAACTTCTTTCCTTTAAAATCAGCCAAAGAAATGGATTCGTTATTTTGATTAAGTCCTTTAAAGTCAGGTGCAATATCACCTTTTTTTAACAGTGCCATACGATTTTTTTGTTTAATTAGACAAATATACTTGAATTAATGATAAATATCAGATTAATTGCAGTCGAAAAACTAACAAAAACTAAACAGTTAAAGAAAAATTAGCTTTCAACATTTTTTGTAATTTTATATCGAAAACGATTTAGCTACTATGTGCGAAAACATGACGACTTTTCTGAAAACAACTTCCTTTCTCTTATTGTTTGTGTTCAATCCGGCTTTCTTCGCAAAACCGGCTCAGGCACAAAACGATCCGGAACAGCTTGCCAAAAATCTGGTTGAAAATGAACAATATTCCGAAGCCATTCCCTATTTCGAAGATCTGGTCAACCTGTACCCGGCTGATCAGGAACTAAATTACTACCTGGGCATGTGTTTGGTTGAAACCGAACAATTTACCGATCAGGCAAAAACATCCCTTCAAACTTCACTTGGAAAAGGCGCCCCCAGCAAAAGTCTGTACTATTTGGCGCAATGTTTTCATGCGGAGAATAATTTTTCGGAAGCCCTCAACTATTATCAGCAGTATGATGATGAGGCCCGAAAACGGGAAAAGCGCGACACAAGGCTGGATGAATTGACCGCACTCTGTAAACAACAGATTAACCCATTTCCAAAGCCGGTTGTCGAAACAATTGAAGAAAAACCGGAAGAGCCGGCAGCCATGCCCGAAATCCAGACAGACGATGTGGAAATCCCGGAGGGACTGCAAGACAGCATCATCCTGTTTCAGGTAAACTCAAGCATCAAGTACCTGAAGACAGATCAATTTAAGCATGCCTCGGCCCTGCAAGCCTTTGTGCAAGCCTGGCAAGGCGAGCAGGAATTGCAGGAAATGGTAGCCGAAACCAACAGGTTACGACGAGAATACAACGATGCCTTTGCGACCGAAAAAGAATCGATTGCCGATGCCATTCTTGTGCTGGAGCGCGAAACTTACGCCAAAAATCAGGAAATCAGCGAAAATTACACGAAAGCCCGCCGGGGTGAAGCGGACTACTGGGACCAGGCTTCGGCAGAATCAATCCGGGAATTCAACGAAATAATTCGACAAATGGAAGATAGTATCCGGGAGGCGAAAGCAGCCGAGCGACTCAAAAAACTGGAAGCTCAAAAACCCGTGGTCCTGCCCGACAGCCTCATCAAAAAGCTACTTCCGGAGGAACCCGCTGCCGCCAGTACCGGCATCACCTACAAAATTCAGATTGGAGCCTACAGCAAAAGCCCACCCGACTGGGTACAGAGGCTGTTTAAAAAGTTATCGGTCATTCGCCGTATCGATCAATACACCGATGAAAACGGCGTGACCGTTTACACGGTTGGCGAGCTGAAATCGTATCAAGACGCCTTGCTGATGCAATCGCAGGTGCGAACCGAAGGCGTGAGCGATGCTTTCGTGGCCGCCTACAAAGATGGAGAACGAATAACACTCAAGGAAGCGCGACAAATTACAGGAGAATAACAAAGAAAAAAATGCAGGTGTGAATCGCCAGAATAAAATAAAGCATGAAACAAGATGAAACCAGACGAGCAAACAAAAAAACAACCGGAAAAGGATGAGCAAGCGAAACCAAAGAACGAACGGTTTCTCATTCTTCACAACGACGACCACCACAGTTTTGACTATGTAATTGAGGCATTGATCCATGTGTGTGAACACGATCCGGAGCAAGCGACACAATGCACTTTAATTACACATTATAAGGGAAAATGTGATGTCAAAAAGGGAAGTTTTAACTATCTTAGTCCGATGAAGAAAGCCTTGACAGCACGTGAACTAACAGCGACCATCGATTAACCAAAAAATAAATGACTGTACTAATCATCCTGTTCCTGATCTTCCTGGGAATCCTGCTCCTGCTTTTGGAATTTGTCGTACTTCCCGGAATAACCATCGCCGGAATTGGTGGCGTGGTTTTGCTTGGCGCCAGCGTCTATTTGGCATTCGACACCTATGGGGTGCTCGCCGGAATCATCACACTGGCCTTTGTTATTATTGCAGTTCCCATCGTTATGTACCGCCTGTTTGAAAGCCGCGGAGGGAAAAAGATGCTGCTGAATTCAGAAATTGACGGGCATGTCGATAAAATTGACGACCAACTGATCCGCGTTGGCGACGAAGGAATTACGCTGGGGCGGCTGGCCCCTACCGGACGGGTAAAAATCAACAACTTAAGCATGGAAGCCAAATCAGCAACCGGCTTTGTCGATCAGAACGTAAAAATTAAAGTCATTGAAGTTTATAGAACACAAGTACTTGTTGAACCAATAAATCAAGAATAATGGAATATTTTGGAACTTTAGGTTTAGTTGTCGGGATTTTTGTCCTGCTCATGATCATCCTCTATTTTATCCCGATCGGACTGTGGTTTTCGGCCTTGGTATCGGGTGTCCGTATCTCACTGATGCAACTGTTCCTGATGCGTTTCAGGAAAGTGCCGCCTTCGGTTATCGTTCGTGCATTGATTGAAGGAACCAAAGCCGGCATTAAGCTGGACCGTGACAAACTGGAAGCCCACTACCTGGCAGGCGGAAAGGTTGACATGGTGGTTCATGCACTGGTATCGGCCGAAAAAGCAAATATCGACCTGACCTTCAACATGGCCACGGCAATCGACCTGGCCGGACGCGATGTGTTCGAAGCCGTTCAGATGTCGGTGAACCCCAAAGTCATTGACACGCCTCCGGTGGCAGCAGTTGCCAAAGACGGGATTCAGCTGATTGCCAAAGCCCGTGTAACGGTTCGCGCCAACATCAAACAGTTGGTTGGTGGTGCCGGCGAAGATACAATCCTGGCCCGTGTTGGTGAAGGGATTGTTTCATCCATCGGCTCATCGCACACCCACAAAGCCGTTTTGGAAAATCCTGACTCTATATCCAAAGTGGTTTTAAACAAAGGGCTCGATGCCGGAACCGCTTTTGAAATTCTATCGATTGATATTGCCGATATTGACATTGGTAAAAACATTGGGGCCGGACTGCAAATTGACCAGGCTGATGCCGATAAAAACATTGCCCAGGCCAAAGCAGAAGAGCGCCGCGCCATGGCTGTGGCCCTGGAACAGGAAATGATTGCCAAAGCGCAGGAAATGCGTGCCAAAGTGATCGAAGCCGAAGCGCAGGTACCCCTGGCCATTTCGGAAGCTTTCCGTTCGGGAAACCTGGGAATTATGGATTACATGAAGTACAAAAACATCATGGCCGACACATCCATGCGTGACTCCATTGCCGAAGAAGAAAAAGGCAAAGGCAGAAAGAAATAGATGATTGGTAATTGGTAATTAGTCATTAGCAACTGGTCACTAGCGATTGGTTGTTCGTGATCATTCGACAAATTCTTTAAAGGCCATCATTCCATACAAACGTGGGGTGATGGCCTTTTTGCAGCCTGCTGCTAAGTACAGTGTGAAACCAGCTTTGTAAAAAACATGCTGCTCAACATGTTTTTTAATATTCGCTTAACACAAGTATGTGTTTTTCAGCCTATCTTTGTCGTAGATTTTATTTCATAAGTTTAGGTTTGATTAGTTTTATTGGTTTAGTTAGGTTAGAAAAGGGTAGATAGAGATCTACTCTTTTTTTTTTAACGCTGCGCCAACTGATTTTTCCTAAAACATGTTTTCTAACACAATTTTAAGATTCACTTAACACAAGTATGTGTTTTCCAACATATCTTTGTCGTAGATTTTATTTCATAAGTTTAGGTTTGATTAGTTTTATTGGTTTAGTTAGGTTAGAAAAGGGTAGATAGAGATCTACTCTTTTTTTTTGCTTCAAACTCTCCCCCCAAAGTCACGGATCAATTTAAATTCATGTGGGCTACCAATAAGAATCATGCAGTTGCCGGATTCAATAATAATCGCCGTAGGTGAAATCCGGATTGTCAATTTCCAATAATCGCTCACGGCCTGAATACACTGGGATGAACATCAAATCCTGCGAGTCATCCATTCCTCCGGTTTTTCCGAAGGACTCCGAAGGAGTTAAACTTGTATTAGCCCGTGCGAAGCTCGGGGATCAGCGGGCAACCAAAATCAAACGACCCGGAAGCGGGTTGAATATCTCTTATCGCAGGTCCTTCACATCGAAATCTGTTGGGCTTACGAAATCCCAGTCAACCATTTTTTATCTCATTCTGAAGGAGTTTGACTTTAGCACTGTATTGAGTAGTTGTTCAACCCACTTCGGGGTTGTGCCGGTGTCCGTACCGTTTCAACCCCCAAATCCTTTGGGGGTGATGAATATTAAACCCAGCGGGTTTCATTTCCTGGAAAACAATTGGAATTCTACCACGGCAAATTCAATTGATCCGACATAAGCCGAAATTCTGTTACAATACCCTAAAAGCAGGCGATCAATCAAAATAAATGGCTTTTCCTTTTTTTGCAGACGTCCTGGCGGCATCAAGGATTTCAACCACACGCACATTGTTTTCCAGGGAATAAACGCCAAATGGTTCTACGTCAATCTTCCCATGAATCACATCTGAAAAATAATCGAAGGGATCAGTGTAAACATCCACGTCTTCGGCCAATACTTTCAGTTTCTTTTCCTGTTGGATGTCCTTTCCCCGAATCCGCATGTCCTGGTTGTTGTCGGCTTTAATGTAGCCAGACACGCCATAAATTTCCATATCCTTTCGGTTGAACGGCCAGTTCCACGACGCCTGGATGATGCACTGCGATCCGGGATAGGAAACGATGATGGTGGCATCGTCATCCACTTCAGGATAAATTTCCGGTTTAAACTGCCGGGTAACCGCGCTTACCGAAAGCGGCTTTTCACCTTTGGTCAGGGCAGTCATTAAATTGGCGCCGTAACAACCAAAATCGATCAATGCGCCGCCACCATTTAACACCGGATCAGTCAGCCATTCCAAAAAGTACGGATCGCAGCCAATTTCTTGTGGCCCCTGGTGTCCGTCGTGAACAACAACCTTGCGGATGGGACCCACAAAATCTTGCTGATGCACCAGATCGAATGAATACGTGGTTGTAGGATACCACGATGTTTCGTAATTGGTGAGTAAATGAATTTGATACTTTTGCGCCAAATCGGCCATGCGGTGGGCATGCTCCTTACTCACGGCCAGCGGTTTTTCAACCATCACGTGGATTCCGCGTGGCGCACAGGCTTCAACCACGGCGAGGTGGTCATAGATTGAACCAAAAGCGACGACTGCCTGGGGTTTTGTTTCCTCGAGCATTTTTTCCAAGTCAGCATAAATCAGATGGTCCGAAAAGTCGTATTGTGTGGCTAATTTCTGAACCAATTCCTGGTTCGAATCACAAACTCCAACCAACTGAAAATCTCCTTTATCGGGTCGACCCAAAATAAATGAAATATGACCGTGTGTTACGCCGGCAACCGCTAGTTTTATGGGCTCTTGCGCGCGGGTGCTCAGGGAGAGTAGCACCGCCAAAAGTAAAAGCAAACTTTTATTCCATTTTCGATTCATTTGATTCAGGCTTTTAGTTGCGTATTTATTTTTCCATTCAATGCCTGTAAAGATAAGAAAGCTGGCGAATTGAGCGACCGGTATCATCCCGCCCAGTTTGAAGGCCAAAAATGTAACTTCAGCTTAAAACTGGTACTCAAACGTTACTTCCGAAAACCGGCCACTGGCCGACTTGTCGCCTTCGACAAACAAACCGGCACGCTGGGCCACGCCCCACTGCGGCAAAAACTTTCCATCGACCGTGAAGTCATCGGCAGACCCAAAAGGCACCCAAACCGTTTGATCTTCGGACCAGAAAAACCGATAGTAACGGCCATTCTGAACTTCGACCTTTAAATAGAAAGGCTTATTTTCGGCGGTAGCCATGTTGGCCAGTTCCGTTCGTTTACCTGAGGCCACCTGAAACAGGCGCAGGCCGGTTGAATGACAAGCGAAAGCGAGGTAGTTATCGCGATTACCATAGATGCAAATACCCTTGGCTGCATCCGACTCGTTCGACACTTCGGTGGTCATGCTATAGTTTCCAACACGCGGACGCATTCCTATGAAGCCAATCCCCTGTTCTGTTCCTGAAAGGACGAGTTCGCCCTGATCGGTCTTGAAAGCTGGTTTGGGCAGGTTCAAATCCCATTGCCAAAGCTTGGCGCTTATATCCGAAGTAAAGTCATCCATAAATGTTGTTTGCCGCTGCTGGCTGGTGCCCGCAAACGGAACCGGCGCCTTTACCGATGCCGTTGTTCCCTGCTTAAACTTAGGCCAGCCGGTTTGCTCGTCCCAAATCAACTCATCCAATAAACCCTGCCGGCCCACATATTCAAAGTCGGTGGCATGGTAAGCATGATACAAATAGAAATAGCGATTATCCGGAGTCGTGACCAAAGTACCGTGCCCCGTGCATTTCCAGGTATCGCCACCCTGTAAAATCGGCTCGGGGTATTGCTCCCAGTCTCCGCGCAGGTCGGTAGCGCGGGCCACCCTGACCCGGTAATCGCAGCGGTTGTCGCAACAGCCACCCACAGAGTACAAATGATAATAGTAGTCGCCGTGTTTCACCAGGCACTGTCCTTCGTCGCCTGCGCCCTGCCACCCTTTGGAGTGGTCGGTTAAGGTAAAATGTTCGCCAACCAGCTCCATACCATCCTGACTCAGCTCGGAACACAGCAGCTCAATGGGGCGTCCTTCGGTCAAACCATAGGCCTTCCACGAAATATAAAGCTTGTCGTCGTCATCACGAAAAACGAAGGCATCGATGGCCTCTTCTCCCCACTCAATAATAATTCCGTGGTCGGTAAACCCCTTGTGGATATCCGTCGTTGTGGCCACACCAATGCACGAAACATCATCGCCTTTACGCTTGGCGGTATAATACACGTAGAAGGTTCCGTTCATGTAATACAGCTCAGGGGCCCAAAAATTCCGGGAAGTCCAGTCCGGTAGTTCATCGAAAATATGGCCAATGTGTTTCCAGTTGATTAGATCCGTCGATTCGTACAGCGGATAGTTGGGCGCAAAATCGGAGCTGGTGCCCGCAGCATAGTAAGTATCTCCAACACGAATCACCGTCGGATCAGGAAAATCTCCAGCGATCACCGGATTCTGGTAATACTCAGCAGGAACTGGCTGCTGTGCGTTGGCAAACGAAAAAAACAGGATAAAAACAGGGGTAAGCAGTGTAAGATTCTTCATCGATACAGGTTTAGATTTGAGTTCATACGATTAATCTTAATACACTTTTCAGGCGGTTTTTACTCATTGTGAAAAACAGTTCTTTGCCACCACTCAATGTCCCTTTGCCGCACTTGGCCGCCTTCAAAAACCAACAAAAAAAAATCGGGCTGAGTCCAAAATCTGACGTTTTGACGAAAAAAACGGCCAAATTTTGCTGAAAAATGACTGGTTTTTGCACCGTCTTTTTAACAATATCTACTCGTTCGTCTGAGTTTCGAGCAGTTTTAGGCCCCAAAAGTGCTCATTCATGAAATGAATGCACTTTTTCGTCATTCAAAGAATTGAATTCCATAAATTGAAAAGAAAAAAAATCAACGTTCTTTGAATGAACCTGAAGTTCTACCTTTCACTAATTCGTTATGTCCAACAGAACGGAAATAATCAGATGCCAAATCGTGAAAATTTGAATAAGATATTTTGAAGATCGTACCCTATTTCTTCGGGTACGAATTCAATTCTTCGGTTTTACACTTCAATGACTTACCGACAGCCTCCGATTATTTCGCGTCACAGGCCGATAATTTGGCGACAACATCGAATTATTCGTTGCACGATGCCGATGATTTCGCGTCAACATCGAATTATTCATTGTATGAAGCCGATGATTTCGTGTCAACATCAAATTATTCATTGTACGAAGCCGATGATTTAATGTCAGCATCCAATTATTCGCTGCACGATGCCGATGATTTTGTGTCAACATCGAATTATTTGCTGTACAATCTCCATTGTTTTATGCCAGCATGCTGTTTAAATGCGTGCATGAAAAAACAACCACCACTTCATCAACACGGAAAGACAGACTTCAACAATAAAACGAATCAATTAACCCGGGCTACTGAGAAATAGCATGAAGCCGGCTTTGGCGATTGACAGGCCATAATCCGACAAATTAAACCAAAGGATGAAAACCTGTGAAAGCCTGAAAGCCGTCATTTTTTTCAGCCCCATGAGTATAAATCAAAAAAATGAAAAATGACAAAACGATTTTTAAACAAACTGAGAATGATTAAAGCGGTACTCGCTTTGTTGACGTCGAACCTGAAGGTTTGGGAAATGATCCCGGATGTGGTGAGTGACGTGGACGAGTTAAAACTGACGGTTGGCGAAATTGAAACCACGCAACTGTTGACCAGCACAGAACTTACAGGCCAGTCGGACGAAAAAGAAACGGTGCAGGAAAAATTGATCCAGATGATTCTCTCCATCGCGTCGGCTTTGGCGGCCAGGGCCGACCGTGTCAGCAACGAAGTTTTGGCGGCTAAAGTGAATTTTTCAGAATCGGCACTAAGCCGGCAGCGCGACCAGCAACAAGTAGTTACCGGGCGTAGAATAGCCATGCTGGCCGAGGAACAGCTGGAGGGCTTGACTTCCAGCGGCATTACGATTGACCAGGTAAATGCCCTGCGCGAGCTAACCGACCAGTTTGAAGCACTCCTACCGGTGAACCGGATTTCGGTTGCAGAGCGCAAAGCGGCCAATGCACGCCTGAAAAGCTTGTTTAAACAAGCCGACAAGCTGCTGAAAAACCGCCTCGACCGGATGATGGTTCGCTACGAAACCGAAGACCCGGCCTTTTATGCTGCCTACCTTAATGCCCGGATGATCCTGGATTATGGCACCCGTCACGAAGATGGCAGTACACAAAAAACAGCTAGTGTTGCGGATTAGCAGGCAAACTTTACCGTCTCCGGTCCTCCCTGACAATCAAGGAAGGCCGGGGGTGGCCGCCGGCTGCGCAACTTGCTGACTATTGTCCACCTTGAAAAGGGGGACGAGGTTGACGGGTTAGTCCGGCGACCGGAGGGGGTCAAGAAGCAATCAGCGCCGGATCAGAACTCGCCCGCTCAACGAGTCATCCTGTCCGTCAGTTGCCGGATCAGGATCTGTCTGAAATTTATTAAATACTTGTGGCTTGCAGCTCATTTCTTATTTTGAATGAAACTAAATTAATGCTCGCTAAATGAATTCTTCAACAGGTTTACTTAACTTGTGGATCGAAAAAATCGGGTGGAGGAGCTGGATGTATAAGATCAAGAAGTGACACATCAGGAGGCAGACGAAGAAGTGAAAGATGGCTTTGTTATACAGGCGACAGAGTTGTGTAACATAAAAAAATGACAATAAATGAAAATAAACGAGTATTACATAAAAGCTAGATTGTTTCCGACAATATTGACTTCGATACCAATTCTCAGTTTATACTATTTTGGCTTTAGCGAAGCACTAATAGAGTTTATGACCTTTTTAGAAGGTTATAAGTGGGCTGGCGACATAACTCTTTCTGTTGCAACAATCTATTTTCTTGTACAAATCAATCGACTTGTTTCAAAAGAATTATTTCAGAATATCTTTTTCAAAGAGGAATTAAACATGCCAACGACAAATTATCTTCTTAATTCTGATTCCACTTTGGCGAAATCAATGAAATTACAAATAGTACAAAAAATAGCAACAGACTTTAGCATTCATCTACTTGATTCAAATGCTGAAAAAGAAAATGAACAAGAAGCTAGAAAAACGATATCAAGTGCTGTGGCTCAAATTAGAAATATGACTAGAGATAATTCAATGTTGCTTCAGCACAATATTGAATATGGATTCATGAGAAATCTAATTGGCGGCAGTGTTCTAGGAGCAATAATTTCAATGATAAATATCTTTTTATTTCAATATGCATTTTCTAATCCGTTTGCCCTCAAACTTAATTTAGTTTTTTTAGGAATCTACATTCTACCAATAGTTTTGAGTAAGTTCTTGATTAACAGATATGGTAAATACTACGCAAAAATTCTATTCGAACAATATTTAAAAAAATAACAAAATATGGATTTTAGTATCGATATGCTATCTCTTGGCAATGCAGATTGTAATATTATTTGGTCAAAAGCAGAAAACTCTGACTTTATAACGATAATAGATGGTGGTAACCCAAAGGATGCAAAAACAATAATCGAGCATTATGAAAGCTACATAATGCCACACATTCCTTCAGACAGTCCAATATTAATTATTAACACTCATCCGCATTCTGACCATATTGGAGGTTTGATAGATTTAGTTCATTATTTCAAAAACAAAATTGTACGATTCTATTACAATGACCCAACTGACTATATTGAAGAAGCGAAAAGAAACGAAATTAGAAGCTTAAACGAAGCTTTATATTCTAACAAAAGAGTCCAAAAACTTTTCGAATCATTGAAACAATCTGATAATTTAGGTAACGTCCTTGACCAATACGGTATTTCTAAACGGCCAGCATTCTCTGATATCCAATTAGAACATAATTTATTCGAATTTGTTGGACCGTCAAAAGCATTTTATTTGGAACAACTAGGCTATTTTACTAGTATAGACAACCTAAAAACGTCAGGTTCTAATATTCAACTAGAAAGTGATATTAATGAATTACAGGAGGGTTTAAAACCTTGTGAAATCGTAGATGAAAAGAATGATGCTTCAGCAGAGAACTTGACCTCTGTTTTAACAAAATTCGTTGATTCGAGTAACCGCAAATACTTATTTACAGCGGATGCCGGAGTTGACTCATTTGATTCAGCGGAGAGTAATGGTTATGATATAAGAGATTTACACATTTGCCAATTACCACATCACGGAGGTAGAAGAAACATAAGTACAAATTGGATAAGCAATTTTAATCCTAACCAATTTTGGGTTTCAGCCAATGGAAGTAAAAAAAATCCTAGAAAGGCTGTTATCAGTTGTATTAAGAAAAATCTACCTAACTGTGCAACCTACAGTACTCATAAAGGAGGAACAAAACATATTAATACGAAAGCCAAGCTCTTCCCTGAAAGAAATTGGAGTTCAGCAGAACCCTTATAATAAAAGCCAGCAGGTAACCCTGCTCGTCTGGATAGGTCTAAAACCAGCGGTGGCTGGATCGGATTCGCAAAACGCCAGCGCAAATCCGGAAGCGCAGGCTAAATCATATCATGTTTATGATGCCGGAGGCATCGCATGTTTATAGAATAGCTCACGGCGGAAAGACATTCGACCCCGGATGGGGTCGTACCGCTTGGGGCACACGCCGATTCTATAAACATACAAACCCGCTGGGTTTGATGAATGGGAGCAAATAAAACAGAACCGCTCCTCTGGATATTTCTAAAGCTGGCTGAGGCTGCGCCTCCGCTCCAGTACAATTTTCAAACAACAGAAAACAATAACGAAACCCCATGCAACCACTAAAAAGACTTTTGCAAACCTGCTTGATGCTGGTTCTTAGTTTCAATGCTTTTGCACAACCTGCAAGCAAAGACTGGATGCTCTCGCTTGAGGGCAACTACTACAAATCGAAATCGAGTGAGTCGAATCTCGATTCTCAGTTTAAGAGCAATGAAAAGGAATGGCACCTGTCGTTCAACGCTGAACGTTTCGTAACCGATCGTTTTTCGCTTGGCTTGGGGCTGGCACGCTACCACGAAAAAATGGAAGAGAATACCCAACAAGTCCTGCTTGAAGCATCAGGCTCCAGTGTTCATGGAACCTTCACAGAGGCCGAAGGTACGATATGGCTGCCGCGTATTTTCTGTAAATATTATTGGCCGGTGATCGGGCGGTTTTACCTGGTTCCGCGTTTTTCGGGAAGTTACGGAAGAGCCAAGGTCAACGCCTCGGTTTTCAGCGCCAGTGTGTACCATGCTCCGACCGATGATTTATCAGAGATTGATCCCGGTACGCTGACAGGCTGGGAAGCGGATGTAAAGGGCAACCTGCTTAGCCTGGAACTGGCGCCGGAACTGGCGTACTTTTTAGGCAACCGCTGGGGCCTCTCGGCATGTTTGGGCGGATTGCGCTATGACCGCTTTGGCGGAGACCTGGATATCTCGGATTGGACATTTAGTTTTAAACGTCAATATTGGAAAATGGGCGTGAATTTCCGGTTTTAATCTGCTTGTTTGGATCGGTATAAAACCAGCAAAACGCCAGCACAAACCCGGAAGAGCGGGATAAATCATATCATGTTTCTGATGCCGGAGGTATCGTATGTTTGTAGAAAGGGAATGGCAAAAAGGTATTCGACTCCGGAGGGGTCGTACCCCGGGCATCGGGCAACCGTCTATAAACATACAAACCCTCCGGGTTTATGAATAAAGACAAATTAAAATAGAACCATATGGCTGATACATTCTCCTAAATTTACATCCAGATCGTTTTTGCCGTGCAAAATCGCAATGCCCTCATCAATCCCAGCTGGGAAGAAGAACTCTACAAATACATAACCGGCATCACCCAAAACAAAGGGCAAAAAATGCTTGCAATCAATGGCACTACCAACCATATCCATTTCTTCATAGGCATGAGGCCAACTTGTTGCTTGTCTGACCTGGTGCGTGAGATAAAAAAATCATCCAACACTTTCATCAAGGAAAAGCGGTATACAAACTACAATTTCAAATGGCAGGAAGGATTTGGGGCGTTCTCTTATGGACATTCGCAATTAACCGATGTCATTCAATATATTAAAACACAGAAGGAACATCACCGGAAAAAGACGTTTAAAGAAGAATATCTGGCTTTCTTAGAAGCATTTGAAATCGAATTTAAGGATGAATATTTATTCGAATGGATTGATGATTGAACATTTATATTCTCTGATGCCGGAGGCATCGCATGTTTGTAGAAAAGGCACGGCAAAAAGATATTCGACCCCGGATGGGGTCGTACCGCCGGGACACCCCCCAATCTTCTATAAACATACAAACCCGCTGGGTTTGATGAATGAGATTGAATTGAAGGATGATTCGTTATTTGAATCGATTGA
>NZ_LGIA01000169.1 GCF_001270965.1 Sunxiuqinia dokdonensis
ATTGGCGCCATTGTCGGGTTGTTGATCGGAATCGCCATCAACCTGAACGCTGATTTTGCGAGCCACACCTTGCCACTCCTCGGATTGATGCTGCTGGTTTTTGTGGTTGTGCAGGTCATCGACAATATCCTGTTTCAACCGTTGATATATTCCAGCAGCGTGAAAGCGCACCCGCTTGAGATTTTTATCGTCATTTTGGCTGCTGGAAGTGCAGCAGGTATCTTGGGTATGATTCTGGCCATTCCAGCCTACACCATCGTTCGGGTCATTGCCAAGGAGTTTCTCGACAACCTGAAAATCGTGCGGAAACTCACCGAGAATTTGGAGTAAGGTAAATCGAAATTATCTATTGGTAGAGAAAAAGCCATCATTCACGTCTATTAAAATTCGTGCTTTCCGTTTTGAAATGCTGTTCAGAGTCAGATACTTAAAAAAAGCAGGCCAATAGCCTGTTATACGAGCAGCTTTTAAATGTTTATTGGGGATATTTTTTTAACTTGAGCGGGAAAACCTTAAAGTATAAAGTTTGTTAATTCTCATGAGTTGCAAAATCCTAAGGTTTGAAAAAAAACTTATTAAAGCTTGTAGAATGAAATTAAAGTCCCCTGTGTTATGGAAATCCGGGTTTTCCCCCAAGGGTTTTCTATTCGTACTCTCCATGTCAATTTTTGTTTTTTCGGCAGCGGCTTTTGCTGGAACACAAACGCAACAAAGTGAACAAGATTCTGCTGACAGCACCGCTGTTGAGCAATCAGCACCAACCAACCCATCGGATTCTGTTTCTGCTGACTCAGCCAATGTGGAGCAAACTGCTAACCAGGCCGATACAACAAGCCAGGCCGCAATGGAAGATACCTTAGCCGCTGACAGCGCTCCAGCCAAGAGCAAACCTGCCGGAGCCGAGAAATTTAGTCATTACCGGAACGATATTAAACGCGGGGAACGTTTCTTCAGAGGATTGTTGCCACACAGCAACCAGCAGGCATCATGTACTTCATGTCACAACATTACTCCTTCGGATACGCTGAACTGGAACCCTTCGGCACTTGATATTGCCAACAAATACCTTGAAAAGGATTTTGCTGAATTTAAGGCTGTTGTGATGGAACCCTCCGGCGGTATGATGGCCGAAGTGCACAAAGATTATAATTTTGAAGATGCCGACCTCAAAACCGTAAAAGCCTATCTGGATGATTTGTCAATGCGTGGGCCGGCATCGGTAAAGCCAACCATCGACCGTTTGTTGCTTTTCCTTTTTTTAGGTTTGATTATTACCTGGGCACTGCTGGAAATGATCTTTTTTCGGAAAATAAAATATAAGGCAATCCCTTTAATAATATTTCTGGGAGTTTTTGGCTTCCAGGTTAAAATGCTTTATGAGGATGGTGTTCGTCTCGGACGATCGCAGAATTACGAACCCGCACAACCCATTAAATTTTCGCATAAAGTGCATGCCGGACAAAATCAAATTGATTGTAAATACTGTCACTTTACCGTTGAAGAAAGTAAGTCGGCTGGAATTCCACCGACAGATCTGTGTTTGAATTGCCACTCCCTCGTTCGCGAAGGAACCCGGTCTGGCAAATTTGAGATTGCTAAAGTGATTGAAGCCACCGAAAACAATATTCCGGTGGAATGGGTGCGCATTCACGATTTGCCCGATCATGTTTTCTTTAGCCATGCCCAGCATGTCAATGCAGGTAAGCTGGACTGTATTGAATGTCATGGCGATGTGGCCGAAATGGACGTAGTAAGGCAGGTGGAAGACCTGAGCATGGGCTGGTGTATTGATTGTCACCGCACGAAAGAAGTTCAATTTGTCGATAACAATTTCTACGAATCATACGAAGCCCTTCACGAGCAAATCAAAAAAGGCGAAATAGATAAGGTTACGGTCGATATGATTGGCGGAACCGATTGTATGAAGTGTCATTATTAATAAACAACAAACCTACTCGGAATGAAGGAACAATATTATAAAAGTTTGGATGATTTGATTTATGACGCCCGGCTGGCATCAAGTGAGCCCGATGCCGGAGACAGAAAATCCATTCTTCAGATGAAACAGGAGGCGAAATCGACCGGAAATTCGCGCCGTGATTTTTTGAAACTTTTTGGCTTTACCGTGGCATCGGCGGCCATTGCCGCCAGTTGTGAGCAGCCCGTTCAAAAAGCCATCCCCTTCCTGATTCAACCCGAAAAAATTATCCCGGGAGAAGCCAGCTACTTTGCATCAACCTACTTCGATGGCATTGATTATTGTAGCATATTGGTGAAAGTACGCGACGGGCGTCCAATTAAAATTGAAGGGAACACCTTGTCGCCTGTAACAATGGGGGGAACCAATGCGCGAACCCAAGCATCGGTATTGGGCCTATACGACAACAAAAGACATAAAAATCCAACCTACGAAGGGAAAAAAATAAGCTGGGAAGAAGCAGATGAGAAAATCATGCTGTTTCTGGACGAGGCGAAAAAACGGCAAGGCAAAGTGGTGATTTTAAGTTCGACCATCATCAGCCCTTCGACCAAGGCAGCCATTCAGGAATTTTTGGATGCTCACCCCGGTTCGGAACATATTCAGTACGATGTCCTTTCGGCGTCTGGCATGCTGAAAGCCAATGAAGAAACCTTCGGGAAAGCGTTTATTCCCGCTTACGATTTTAGCAAGGCTGAAATGATTGTCGGTTTTGATGCCGACTTCCTCGGTACTTGGCTTTCTCCGGTGGAGTACACCAAGCAATATGCAAAAAACAGGAAACTGGTGGATGGAGAAGGTCGTATGTCGCGTCATATTCATTTTGAAGGGGGCATGTCGCTAACCGGATCAAATGCTGACGAACGCTACCAAATCCGGCCTTCACAGGAAAAGCTGGTCTTGGCGAATCTGCTTCAGGAACTTCGAAAATTAAATGGGCAAGCTGGCTCTTCTGTTCCAAGCTCGCCTGTTGACGTTAAAAAAATTGCAGCGGAATTATTCTCGAAAAAAGGAAAGTCGCTGGTTGTTAGTGGCAGCAACGATGCCGATAATCAACTGATCGTGAATGCGATCAACGAGTTATTGGGCAATTATGGCGCAACTATTCAAACGGATGTTCATTTAAAACTGCGTCAGGGCATGGATGAAGACATGGATCGACTGGTTGGCGAAATGGAAAGCGGCCAAGTAGACGGACTGATTTTGTACGACGTCAATCCAGCTTTCGATTATCCGGAGGCGGACAGGTTTGTCAGCGCCCTGCAAAATGTCAAGCTAAAAATTGCAATGCCCATTTTGGGTGAAGAAACTTCGGAACATGTGCATTTCGTTTGCCCGGATCACCACTACCTGGAAGCATGGAATGATGCCGAAGTGAAAACTGGAAGCTATTCGCTGGCGCAACCCACCATTCGCCCGATTTTTAAAACCCGGGCAGCTCAGGAAAGTTTGCTGAAATGGGCCGGCAATCCGGTCGACTATCATACTTACATTCAGAAATATTGGGAAGATAACTTGTTGGCAGGTTCCGGAGAAGCTTCGTTTGACGATTTCTGGAATAATAAATTGCATGATGGTGTTTTTGAATCCGGACGAAACGAAGCGGAAATTCAAGCCTTCAATGCGGGCGCTGTTGAGTCAGCATTGGGGCAGGCGAAAAGTACGTCTGCTGCCGATTCGCTTGAACTGGCCTTCTATACAAACGTCAGTGTTGGATCCGGAAAGCAAGCCAACAACCCTTGGCTGCAAGAACTTCCAGATCCGGTGACCAAAGTTTGCTGGGATAACTATGCTGCGGTTTCGCCTAAGTTAGCTGCCGAGCTGGAGCTTGAGGATGAACAGTTGATTAAGATTAATGACTTCGGGCCCATTCCGGTGATTGTTCAGCCGGGGCAAGAATATAAAACAATTTCGGTGGCTTTGGGCTACGGAAGACGTAACATGGGCATTCCTGATGGTACCATCGGGCAAAATGCATTTCCGTTGATTCAAACCCAGAATGGCGCGAAACAAAATTATTTGTCACAGGTTACGATCGAGAAAGTGGCTGGTGAGTATCAGTTGGCCCGCACGCAGTCTCACCATTCGATGGAAGGAAGAAGCCTGGTGCGCGAAACCACCTTGGAGCAATATTTGGCGAACCCGGCTTCGGGCAACGAAGTGCGAGAAACCATCAAGTCACACATGAAATCGCTTTATGCACAACGTAAGTTCGAAGGATTTCACTGGGGAATGGCCATTGATTTGAACTCGTGCACTGGTTGTAATGCCTGTGTTGTCGCGTGTTCTGCCGAGAATAATGTTCCGGTTGTCGGAAAAGAGCAGGTCATCAAGGCTCGTGAAATGCACTGGATCCGAATTGACCGCTATTATAAAGGCGATCCGGAAAATCCGGAGCTTGTTCGCCAGCCAGTCATGTGTCAGCATTGCGACAACGCGCCCTGCGAAAACGTTTGTCCGGTGGCTGCTACAACCCACAGTAATGAAGGCATTAACCAGATGGCGTACAACCGCTGTATTGGTACGCGTTATTGCAATAACAACTGTCCGTACAAAGTCCGGCGATTCAACTTCTTTGATTATACCGGTGCTGATGCCATGCCTGGTAATAAGAAAGATCCGGCAGAAATGACCACCGACTTACGACGTTTGGTGCTGAATCCGGATGTGACGGTGCGTGCCAAAGGAGTGATTGAGAAATGTTCGTTCTGCGTTCAGCGTATTCAGGAGAAAAAGCTGGTTGCGAAAAATGAAAACAGAACCTTGAAAGATGGCGAAGTGGTGCCAGCCTGCGCCCAATCATGTCCGGCGGATGCGATTGTTTTTGGAGACTTGAATAATGAGCAAAGCCGAATTTCGAAGTTCTTCGCCGATGAGCGTAACTATCATCTGCTGGAAGAGTTGCACACGCTGCCATCGGTGGGCTACCTAACCAAGGTTAAAAATAAAACCATATAACTAAAACGAATTAGGAATGTACACATCTCCGCTCAGAGAACCGTTAATTCGGGGAAATAAGAACTACAAACAGGTGACCGATGATATTTTGTCACCCATGGCAGGCAAACCGTCCAAGTACTGGTATGCCGGAATTACCCTGGCAGGCATCGCCCTTCTATTTGGTGCTTGGGCCACGTTCAGAACCGTTTTTTACGGTATCGGAGAATGGGGCCTCAATAAAACCATCGGCTGGGGATGGGGAATTACCAACTTTGTTTGGTGGGTCGGTATCGGTCATGCCGGTACGTTTATCTCCGCCATCTTGTTGCTTTTCAGGCAAAAGTGGCGGACCAGCATCAACCGTTCTGCCGAAGCCATGACCTTGATTGCCGTGATGTGTGCCGGGTTCTTTCCTTTGATCCATATGGGGCGGCTCTTACTGGGATTTTACATTTTCCCGTATCCAAATACACGCGCACTGTGGGTGAACTTTAACTCGCCCCTTTTGTGGGACGTTTTTGCCATTTCAACCTACTTTGCGGTTTCTTTGGTGTTTTGGTATGTGGGATTGATTCCCGACTTGGGAACTGTTCGTGACCGGGCAACAACCAAAATTAGAAAAGCAATCTATGGTTTTCTAAGTTTCGGATGGACCGGATCAGCCCGCCATTGGTCGCGCCACGAAACGGTTAGTTTAATTTTGGCAGGCTTGGCCGCTCCGCTGGTATTGTCGGTTCACACCATTGTAAGTTTTGACTTTGCCACCTCTGTCATTCCCGGTTGGCACACCACTATTTTTCCGCCTTACTTTGTGTCGGGTGCCATTTTTTCGGGTTTCGCCATGGTGCTTACCTTGATGATTGTAACCCGGAAAGCACTGAATCTGGAAGAATACATTACCCTGAATCATATCGAATCGATGAATAAGATTATTATTCTGACCGGTTCAATAGTGGGGGTTGCCTACCTGACTGAGTTTTTTATTGCCTGGTATTCGGGAGTTGAGTTTGAAACCTATGCGTTTTTCAACCGGGCATTTGGCCCTTACGCTTGGGCATACTGGATCATGATGACCTGTAATGTGATTACACCGCAGCTTTTCTGGTTTCGAAAAATCCGTCGAAGTGTGGTGTTGACCTTCATCATTTCCATTTTCGTGAACATCGGCATGTGGTTCGAACGTTTTGTTATTGTGGTTACCTCTTTACACCGCGATTTTTTGCCTTCAAGTTGGACGATGTACAGTCCGACGATGGTTGAGGTTGGTTTATATGTCGGAACACTGGGCTTGTTCTTCACTTTGTTTCTGTTGTTTATCCGGGTGTTTCCGGTAATTGCAGTGGCGGAGGTAAAGGGTGTTTTAAAATCTTCAGGAGAAAAACAAAAATTAACCGGCCATGGATAAATACATTACAGCTTATTATTTGGATGAAGAAGATTTGCTAAAAGGAATTGGGCAAATGAAAGCAAAAGGGTTAAAGATTTTGGATGTCTTGACGCCTTTTCCGGTTCATGGCATTGATAAGGCTTTAAACATGCGGCGTTCCCGGTTGACACGAGTCGCGTTTGTTGCTGGAGCCATCGGCGCAGTGCTCGGCTTTGGTTTTCAAGCTTGGATTTTTACCGTCGATTATCCTTTGAACATTGGAGGAAAACCATTTTTCGCAGTGCCTTCGTTTATGCCGGTTGCGTTTGAGCTGACGGTTTTGTTTTCAGCATTTGCCATGGTCATTGCTTTTTTTGTGAGCAACAAATTGGGGCCGGGAGCAAAAGCGTTGATTCACGATGAACGAGCGACCGATGATCGGTTTCTGGTTGTTGTTGAAGTTGATGACAGCCTGGCGGATGAAAATATCAAAGAAATTGAACTGGCGCTTGCGGAAGCTGGTGCTGAGGGAATAACCTTAAAAGCATAGCATGGTCATGGAAAATCAGAAATTCGTACTCACCAAAAAACTTTCAAGCCTGATTTATGGGATGATTGGAATTGGTATTCTTTCATTGGCGATCAGCTTTTTTATTGGCACGGGAGGCGAGCGCATTGCTGCCAACCTGTTGTTGAATACCTACTATTTTCTGGCCTTGGGATTGATCGGACTGTTTTTGGTTACGGTTCACACCATTGCTGAGTCGGGTTGGCATACCAGTATTCAGCGAATTGGCGAGGCCATGAGCTCGTTTATCCCGGTTGCAGGCGTTTTAATGTTGCTGTTGTTTGTGTTTGGAGGATTGCATTTGCTTTATGAGTGGACCCATGAAGATCATTTGGATGAGATCCTGTTGAAGAAAGTGGCTTACTTGAATGCATCCTTCTTTTATGTGCGATTTGCCGCTTACTTTGCAGCATGGATCCTATTGGCTCATTTTATACGGAAATATTCCCTTCAACTGGATGAAACAGGGGATTTGAAATATTACCGGAAGTTTCGGAT
>NZ_LGIA01000170.1 GCF_001270965.1 Sunxiuqinia dokdonensis
CAAAGGCTCCAAATCAACCGCTCGGGTGGTGAACAAACCTCCGTAAAAGTTACTGGCCTGATCTTGCTGATAATCGATGGTGAAAATAAACTCGTCGTTTTCTTCATTGCTTTGTCCCCATAGATTATTGTAATCCACCAGATTGAACCCTTGAATTTGAGAAAGGGCTGTTTTTGCTTCGGTAAAATCAGCCGTTCCTCCGCCCAAAACCGTACCTGACCACAGAAAAGCATCGCCTTTCAAGGCCAGCGTTGCCGCTTTCGACCAGTAGGTTTTTTTGCCCAACCACAAACTGTTGTCGTTACCAAAATATTCTAACGATGTGGCAATATCACGCTTGATTTGAGCCATGACTTCCGTCTTTGGAGCCCGGGGTTTTTTCAGGGTTTCCAAATCCACTTCCAGAAGTGGCTCGGTACTGATTGGCACATCGCCCCAGGCTTTTACCATGGTGTAGTAAACTTGCGCACGCAAACCATAAACTTGTCCAAGCATATGATTTTTCTCTGCTTCGTTGGCAAATTCCACGTTGGGTGCATTTTTCACAAAGTCGTTGATGTAGTGCAACAAGCCATAAAAGTTGGCCCAGTTGCCAAAATACACCAGGGTAGAACTGATATTGTTGGCAATCAAATCAATATCGTTGGGCGAATTGGCAAAGGTATTTCCACCCCAGAGGTCTGAGCGGACTTCTCCCATTTGCCATTGGGTGAACGCGTAGTTTCGGTAGCTGGAGTAAATGCCCACATGTGCAGCTTTTGCCGCTTCTTCTGTGTTCCAAAAGCCATTGTAGGTTAAATCGCTTTCCGGCTCCATATCAAGATCACAGGCACTTAAAAGTGCTATGGTCATTAGTAACAGGATATATTTTTTCAGTTTCATAATTGGTAATGCTTAAAAAGTTACGTTTACGCCAAAGGTTATCGTTCGTGGCAATGGGAACCTGCCGTAGTCGATTCCGTCACCGGATTCTTCAGGTGAGCTTCCGGTGAAATCATTGAAGTATGCCAGGTTTGCTCCCGTCAGATAGAGGCGCATATTATCGAAGACATTTTTTACATGTTTTCCTTGTAAATCATAGCTCAAAGTTACTTCGCGCAAGGCCAGGTAATCGCCTTTTTCCCACATTCTGGAACTACTGCTGTTCATCGATCCCTGGTCGCCACCTGCTGCCAGGTGATTCCGCTGCCGGTCAACCAAGGTAAAAATTGGAACGTTTGAAGTTGGGTTTTCCGGTGTCCACGAGTCTCTGATTTCAAGCGGACCGTTTTGGTTACCCTGGGTTTGTGCAATCCCCTTCACCCGGCGTCCGTTGATGATCATATGCCCCACGGTAAAGTCGGTTTTCACAAACAAGTTGAAGTTCTTGTAGCTAAAATCAGAAGTTAAACCCCCGGTAAAATCGGGTGTTCGTCTCCCAATAACCTGTCGATCCAGATAGTTAATAACGTTGTCTCCATTGAGATCTTTCCAACGAGTGTCACCCAGAAAACGGGTATCCTTTTGAACGGCAAACTCTACGACACGTCCATCATGCTCGTCAATGTCGGCCTGGGTTTGGTAAACCCCGTCAAACACATAAGCGGTAATCACATCGTATCCAACACGTTCACCTTCCTGCAAACCGCCAACATATTTGGTTTCACCTGTTGCCGGATCATATATCTCCGTTCCTCCCTGGCGGTTTTTATCCACACCATTGTCAGGCAGTTTGTGGGCGAAGTTGCGAACAGAATAATAGGTTAGTCCAACATTCCAGTTAAAATCACCGGACTTAACCACATCGGCATTTACCTGGAGTTCAAGCCCTTTGTTCCGAAGTGTTCCATTGTTGGTTGTAATGGCCGAGAAACCAGTCCAAAGTGGCAAAGTCAGGTTGGCCAGCTTGTCTTCCACATCGCGGATAAAGTAATCTCCAATCACGGTTACGCGGTTATCAAACAAGCCCAAATCCAATCCCATATTCAAGGTGGTGGAACGTTCCCATTTCAAATCCAGCAAAGGCAATTGGTTGTTGGCGTAACCCGCCTGGGTATCGTAAATCGTCGTTTTTCCGTAGGTTCCAAAAACACCGAAGTTGCTTAATACGTCAATGTTGCCATTCACCCCGTAACTAATACGCGGCTTAATTTTGCTGACCGTATTTTTAATATTCGACTGTTGAAAAAAGTCTTCGTTGTGTACATTCCATCCTACTGAAACACCGGGAAAAAATCCATACTTGTTGTTTCCCAGCCGCGATGTTCCATCGTACCGGAAGGTCAAGCCCAAAAGGTATTTGTAATCGAAGTCGTAATTGACTTGTCCAAACAGCGAGGCGATTTCATAACCAGTGCGGTACGAATAAGGAATACCGCTGGCTTCGGAGCCAACATTCATCGTGTAAATCAAGTCGGTAGGCGAAAGACGCGTGGATGCGCTGAATGAGAAATATTTTTCCTGAAAATATTCAGCACCAACCAATGCGTTGATATTATGGTTCTCAGCAAGCGTTTTCTTGTAGTTGAGCATTGCTGTAAACTGGTCACGCAAAGTGCGCTGATGCGATGCCGAGGCCAGCCGCTCTGTATTTAAACTTCCTGAATTGAGGTATGCTTTATTAAACGATTCGTTTGAATTATTGATCGTAAAATGACTTCCTCGTGCAGTTAAGGTGAAGTCGTTCAAGAATTTGTAATCCAGTTGAACAGATGCGGTTAAGCGCTGCTCGAGGTTATAGCGAATGAACTTGTCTTGATAGTAAAGCGGATTACCAAATCCCAGGTAGGTTCCTGGCTGGTATTCGTTCGACAAACTTCCGTCCGGATTATTGTTGTAAATCCTCGATGTTGGTGCTAAACCGGCCGTACGCTGAAACAAGTTATACTCGCTGTCAAACGGCAAATTCTGATTCGAATGTGCATAAATGAAATTTGAAGTTACCTTCAGGGCATCCGTTAATTTATAGGATGTATTTAAGGTTCCTGAATACCGCTTGAAAGCAGACCCAAACACCAGGCCTTTGTCATCCATAAAGCCTAATCCAAGGTAATAGGTTCCCCGCTCATTTCCGCCGTCAAAACTCAGGCTATAGTCCTGCGCATGACTATTTTGATAAAACAATTCGTTCATCTGATTCTCCTGAAAAATGAGCATGGTACCAGGATTCACAGGGTCTTCAATGGTTTGCCACCCTTCATAATCAAGCAGGTAGCGGTTGTCGTCCGACAATACCATCGTGGTATAAATCGAATTGGTGGTATTATTTCCGGTTCCGGCAGCCTGGGCACCAGTCAGAAATTGGTTTAACCAGGCATAGCCCATCACGTCCTGTGCCTGCTTCACACCAAGGCGGTTGAACTTCACGTAGTCAGCAGCGCCCAAATATTCCATCGGGTCTTCCCGATGTTCGTTCGTGGTAAACTTGGCCCGGAAGTTAATTCTTGACTGGCCGGCTTTTCCCTTTTTGGTGGTTACTAAAATAACACCATTGGCCGCCCTCGCTCCATAAATAGCTGTTGATGCTGCATCTTTTAGAACTTCCATTGAGGCAATATCGTCAGAGTTCAACGCATAAAATGATCCTGGCACACCGTCAACCAAAATCAGGGGACTCCCAGTTCCCGAGAAGCTGGTACCACCGCGAACCACTAAACTGGGAGTTGATCCCGGTTGGCCAGTGGTTTGGGTCACCTTCAACCCTGCGATCGTTCCTTGCAAAGCCGTTGCCGCATTCGACCGCGGCGCACTCTCCAATACTTTTGTGTCGAGCTTGGCGATAGAGGTTGTCATCTCGGCGCGCGACTGGGTAGAATAACCGGTGACCACAACTTCATTCAGCGCCGTGGTTTCAACAGCCAGAGCGATGTTAATAACGCTCTGCCCAGCAATGTTAACCACTTGCCGTTCGAAGCCAACCATCGAAAACTGTAGTTGATCAGCATCTGCCGGAAGCGCCAGTGAATAGTTTCCATCAAAGTCACTAATCGTTCCGGTTGTTGTTCCGGGAACAACAATGGTTGCTCCAGGCAGTGGCTCACCTGTAGCAGCCTCAACGATTTGTCCGGAGACATTTTGCTGACCATATGCGTAGCTGCTTAATAGCAGCGCCGTCACGATCCAGCAAAAAGACAGTAATTTTTTAAATTCCATCATCATAAAATTAAGTGTTAGTTTTTCTCAATTGCTTTATGTCCTACATAAGACGAAACAAATGTAGAAATTGTTTTTTTTATTCCAAACATTTTTGCAAATTTGTTGTGTTATGTAGTACATATTTAAAAACATACAAGCACAATGGAAATTGATGAAAAAAATCTGCTAGCTGCGATTGATACAAGAAGTTTGGTAGATAAAGTAGAAATGAACCTCGTGGATTATTTTAAGAAAAATGCCCTGCAACCGGGTGATGTGATTCCGAAAGAAGTTGAACTGGCCAGTGCCATGGGTGTTAGCCGAACGGTAATTCGGGAGTCATTGAATCGACTCAAAACCATGGGGATGATTGAATCGAAAAAGCACAAAGGAACCGTAATTACGAGCCCCGATATTTCCTCACTTCTTCAAAAGTCGATGATCCCACATATTCTGGATAACAGCACCCTAAAAGATATTTTTGAGCTTCGACTGATCCTTGAAATTGGCATCGGTGATTTGATTTTTAGACACATCACGAATCAGGACCTGCGCGAGTTGGATGAAATTGTGGATCAGGAACCCGAATTCAGCGAAGACATTTTGTTTGATATCAGCCATGAAATTCAATTTCACAGCAAGCTGTATTCGATCACAAAAAACGAGACACTGAAGAATTTTCAGAAAATGCTGCTTCCTGTTTTTAACTATGTTTACGACAGCGGCTTAATCCACAAGCCCATCTCAAACAAGCGTTACGTGTCGCACCGCGGAATTGTGGATGTACTGAAAGGCGGATCTCCGGACGAATTCCGGATTGCCATGCGTCAACACCTCGAGAACCATTTTCAACGCATTATGACTTTGGAACAAAACAAAGCGTAAGCCCGGCACGGTTTCACAAAAAATCAAAAAAGCAGACGAATGTTCGCCTGCTTTTTTGTATCCTATCCGTCATGCTCTATTATCAAATCGCATACTCATCTGATTTAGTAAAATCTACCGGTTTCCGATGACTGACCATTATTCATCGAGCAACACCGGATCCTGATATTGCTCCTGCAATTTATGAAGCTCCACTTTCAGTTTATCAGCCAACTCCTGATATTCTGCTTTTCCGTACAGGTTCTTCATTTCGCTTGGATCACTTTCCAAATCATATAATTCCCACTCGTCAATATCGTTGTAAAAATGAATGAGTTTATACCGGTCAGTGCGAATTCCGTAATGACGTTTTACTGCGTGCTCAGCCGGGTATTCATAAAAGTGATAATATAAGGCATCGCGCCAATCGGTAGCTTTTCCTTCGGCCAGCGACACCAGTGATTCGCCCTGGATATCTTCAGGAACATCAACACCTGCTAATTCCAAAAAGGTTGGTGCATAATCGATATTTTGTACCAGCCCGTCAATTTTACCTTGGGCTGCGTATGCTTTTGGAAAACGCATCAGCAAAGGAGTGCGGAACGACTCTTCGTACATAAAACGTTTGTCGAACCAGCCGTGCTCGCCCATGTAAAAGCCCTGGTCGGAAGTGTAAACCACCAGCGTATTTTCTGCCAGTCCGTTATCATCTAAATATTTCAACAGGCGGGCCACATTATCGTCCAGCGATTTTACGCAAGCCAGGTAATCCTGCATGTAACGGTTGTATTTCCACTCGGCCAGTTCTTTGCCGCTTAGTTTCCGGGCTTTAAAATCTTCGATGATCGGGTTGTAAACCGCATCCCAGGCTGCACGTTGCTCATCGTTCATCCGTTGGTAAGCTCCATGTTCGTAATAGCCACGGTACGGACTTTTTACTTCGCCTTCTTTATCCAGCATCTTCAGGTCGTACACCACGTCCATGTCTTTAATGATGCTCATTTCCTGCGAAGCTGCCGCAATTCGCCCTTCGTACTGATCGTAGAAATTATCGGGTAGCGGGAACTGCTGGTCTTTAAATTCGTTCAGGTATTTTGTTGGCGGCATCCACACGCGATGCACCGCTTTGTGGTGTACCAGCATACAAAAGGGTTTGTCTTTGTCGCGTTTATCAAGCCAGTCGGTACTGAAATCGGTAATTACATCGGTTACATAACCATCGTAACGTTTTTGTCCGGTTGAGTCGATAAAATCGGGATTGTAATAGCTTCCCTGGCCCGGAAGGATGTTCCAGTAGTCGAAGCCTGTAGGATTACTTTTCAGGTGCCATTTTCCGATTAAAGCGGTTTGGTAGCCGGCTTGTTGCAGCAGTTTCGGAAAAGTTTGCTGACTGCCATCGAAAGTATCGGCATTATCGCGCTGACCGTTGGCATGGCTGTGTTTACCCGTCAACATTACGGCACGGCTTGGTGCACAAATGGAATTGGCCACAAAACTGTTGGTGAAGGTTACTCCCTCGCTGGCAATGCGGTCGAGCCCCGGGGTTTGAATAAAACGATCATCGTAACTACTAAGGGTTTGGTACGAATGATCATCAGTCATGATAAAGATAATATTCGGTTTTTCAGGCTTAGCTTCTTTTGGAGCTGAAGCGGTGCATCCGGCAGCAAAAGAGGCCAAACCACATGCGAGTAATAAATTGCGATTCATTGCGTCGATTCCTTTTAAACCTTAAAATTACTTTTCTCGCAGCAGCGTTTTACTCATCTCAATGTACTTCTCCGTTGAACCGTCTTCAAACGGCACCATGAAGAAGCTGTACTCATGAGGTTCCTGTCCACTCAAGGTGTACTCTTTCTGCGGACGAGCTCCCCAACTGTTGTCACCACCCAGGCCGCGTTGTCCCAGGTCGATATTCAACTGTACGAGATCACGCTCCTTGATGTCGTTGATGTGCTTGCTGCCATTCACTTCAGGAATACCATCAATGCGAAACTCAGGCTCCACTTCACTGTTCCCTTCGTAATCCAATCCTTCGGTTGTATCAAAATCTTCGTTTGGCATATGCAAGGCGCTCATGCCTAAACCCGCTTTGGGCTGATCAGCTACAATCAACAAACCTGCACCTTGCTCATTACACAGCGCCCACCAGCCAACATCGGTCCGGTATCCGTTTTCCTGCGGACGCACGTAAGGCACATAATGCTCACTGACATTGGCTTGATAGAGGTCGACGAAAGTAGAAGCTTTGCGATCGACATAGTTTTCCCATGGGCCACGGCCAAAATATGCGAGCTGATCGTATGCTTTTAGCAATTGCATGCGCATGCCGACGCGGGGAATATCAGCTTTATATTCGGTTGTATTCAAACGGTTGGAAACTTTAACGACGCCAGTCCCGGCAATTTCATACACACTGATAAAGCTTGTATTCACGCCAGGCAGTTCATAGGTAACTTCCACCCTGACAAGGTTTTCGGCCAGTGTTTCGGTTTCCATCGAAATCACTTCAGAAAATAAGGAAGCTTTCTTCCATTCGCGGTTATTGAACTGCATGCGGTTTCCGAAATCATTGTCGGTTGGCGCCCGCCAAAAATTGGGTCTTGGGCCTTTACCATCTTTCAGCAGTTCTGTGCCTTTATATTCGAACGAAACCGGACGACCTTCTGCCTGACTAAAAACAAAGCGAAAATCGCTATTAAAAACAACAACCTGTTTTTCGACTTGCTGAACGGTTACCGCTTCTCCATTTGACACAGGCATCGGCTCAGCTTTGAAAAGTTTAGGCAACTCAATTTGTTCGCGGGCCACTTCAAATCCGGCGGGCAACAAGCCCCACTCATTTTTCAAGGTTGCAGACAGATGGACAAAATAGCGGGTATTGGCCTTTTGCTCAAGGCCATTCAGCGAGATCCGGATCATCTGTCCAGTGTGTGTTTCCACGTCCAGCTCGTCAAAATGGTCGGTCTTCAACGCTTTACCATCCGCCTTAATTTGAACAGTAAAGTTGAATATATTCAAATTGGTAAAATCGTAGAGATTCTCAACAAACACGCGCAGCTCGTTGTGATTATTAACCCCCGCAGATTTAAAATTAATAAACTCGTGTGCTTTTTTCACTTCATATAATCCGGGTTGTGCCGAGCGATCGGGAAATACAATTCCGTTATTCAAAAAAGTATTATCGGTGGGCATATTCTCGCCATAGTCGCCACCATAGGCATAAAAGCGCTCGCCTTTCTCATTGGTTTTCCAGATCGACTGGTCCACCCAATCCCAAATAAAACCACCCTGCAAATTATCATACAGCTCAATCACATCCCAGTAATCCTGGAAATTCCCAGTGCTGTTTCCCATGGCATGGGCATACTCGCTGGGAATAAACGGACGGTTGGTTTTGTGTTTGCCGATATATTCAAAAAATGAGGGCGATGGATATTGAGGCACCACGATATCGGTGTTCCAATCCATATCCAAAATACTGCCATCGTGATCTTTGTACGTACGCTCGTACTGCACGGGACGTTTTTGCGGGTCGGCTGCTTTCATGGCTTCGTAGCCAGCATAAAAGTTCACCCCGTTGCCTGCTTCGTTACCCATACTCCAAATAATGACCGACGGATGGTTTTTATCGCGTTCCACCAGGCGAACCATGCGATCGACATGCTGGTTTTCCCACTGCGGTTTTTTAGCCAAAGAATGCTCACCATAGTACATCCCATGCGACTCAATGTTGGCTTCGTCAACCACATAAATTCCATGCTCGTCACACAATTCGTAAAAACGGGCCCCACGCGGGTAATGGCTCAGGCGAACCGCATTGATGTTATTCTCTTTCCACAAGCGAATGTCCTTCATGATCATTTCTTCGCTCATCACATGCCCGGTTTCCGGATCGGTTTCCTGGGCATTCACTCCTTTCAGGGTAATGCGCTGACCATTGACCAGCAACAAGCCTTGCTTGATTTCGACTGTACGAAAGCCAACTTTGATGGCCGTAGCTTCCAAGGAGTTCCCTTTCTTGTCCTGAACTTCCAACAAAAGCGTATATAGATTTGGATGTTCCGCGCTCCAGGGGTCTACATTTTCAACAATAGCCGAAAAAGCTCCGGATAAAGTTGCTTGTCCACCAATTTCCAACTTTTTGGAATCGCTGGTCACCAGTCCACCCTGCTCATCAATAAGCTGATAAGCCAGTTGAATTTTCTGCGCCTTGGGCAAATGATTGCTCAGTTCAACGGCCAGTTGCAGCTCACCATTTTGGTAAGCAGCGTCAAGCGTTGCGCTGGCCTCAAAATCGCGAATGCGCAGTTTGGGCTGGGCATACAGATAGACACTGCGCTCGATTCCACTGATGCGCCAAAAATCCTGGCACTCCAAATAAGAGCCATCGGTCCAGCGGAAAATTTGCAGTGCAATGGTATTTTCGCCTCGCTGAAGATGTGGTGTAATATTGAATTCGGCAGGCAACTTACTGCCTTGTGAGTAGCCCACATAGTTCCCGTTAATCCATACAAAGCCGCCTGATTTCATGGCACCGATGTGCAGAAAAACTTCCTTGCCATTCCAATCGTCAGCCACTACGAAGCTGCGACGGTAAGAACCCACCGGATTATACTCGTGAGGCACTTTCCCCGGGTATTTTGGATAGATCCCGTCTAACTCAATATCATCAGCTACCGGTGCTTTGTGGTCTGCAAATTCATACTGATGGTTGACGTAAATCGGCACGCCGTAACCTTCCACCTCCCAGTTCGAAGGTACTTTTATGTTGTCCCAATCTGCCACATTTTCTTCCGGATTCATGAAACTGGTCGGACGATCTTTTGGCGAACGCACCCACTTGAACTTCCAAATTCCGTCGAGGTACTGCCGAAAATTGGCATCTATTGCTTGGGTATTTAAAGCTGCATCACTAGATCCGTGCGACACAAAAGTAGCATGCGCCGGTTCTTTGTTTTCCTGGATCACATCGACATTTTCGACATAATTCCAAACATTAGTTACCGGATCGGACGACTGCCCGGCAGCCGTCCATCCGGTCATTAAAAACGTAATGAGTAGTAGTATATTCTTCATGATTGAGTAGATTTCAATGTTACAAAAAAGAAGCTGTCTTCACCACCTTGCGCCAGAAAGGTTTTCAGAACACAGCTTCTTAAATTAATAGCTGTAATTTTCCAATTTGATTTGGGAGAATTTCTCGTCACCCGCCTTTTTATAGTCAACAATGAAATGATTCCATGACTGCGGAAATCCGCCGATGTTATTGTTCAGGTAAATAATTTTGACCGGATGGGTTCCCTGAGCCAGTGCGATTTGGGCATTATTTCGCGAATAGCGTTTCACTTCGCCATCATTATTCACCAAAAGCCGACCACCAACAAAAAGCTGGTCAAAATTGGTTTGAAATTCATACACCCCATCTTCCGGGATTTCGAAATAACCTTCAAGAATAGCTCCTGTGGGCTCCTGGTAGTTGTTGATGGTTCGCAGGTTTTTCTCATTCACCTGAATGGTTTTCCAGTCTTCAACCGAATCTAAATCTGCAACTTTTATAAAGACTCCCTCAGCATACTTACCTTGCAGCCCAGTGTGGCTGGTTTCAACCGAGACAGCCGGCAGCAATTCTTGCTTCTCAACGGTGATGGTTCGTACCGGGCTCATTGTTCCTGTGCTCAGAACCGAACGGATCTTGACCGTAGCATTTTCTGTAAAAGTCAGTGGAGAATCATACACCAAGGCGTTTTGATCCGGCTCGCTTCCATCAAGGGTGTACACCATTTTCAACGAACGCGTGTTGGTAAACGCAAGCTTGGCTTCATCAATAAATGCCATGTGGTTTGCCGGTCCTTCCGGCAGTGGAATATGGTAGTTAATATCGTGAAAATCCAACCGTACAAATTGCGGGTCCATACGTTTCAGAAAATCTTCATAGCTCTTATTTTCTTTCTGCGTCCAGCCCACTTCGGCCAAAGCGATAATACGCGGATAAATGCGGTATTCAAACAATTCGGGTGTATAAAGGTATTCAGACCAAACATTGCCCTGCGTGCCAAGAACATGCTTGGCCAGTTCTCCTTCCAAATCGGCAGGCACCGGGTCGTAGCCGTACGACTCTTCCAGCGTGGTGTAACCACCAATAGCCACAGGTTCCACTTTGCTGTCGCCCTGATAATGATCGAGATAAACCCAGTTACCTGGGGTCATCACCACATCATGCCCTTGTTTGGCAGCCTCGATGCCACCTGCTTCGCCCCGCCACGACATCACCGTGGCCGAAGGTGCGAGTCCGCCTTCCAAAATTTCGTCCCAGCCCACCATTTTCTTATCATGCGCCAGCAGCACCTTTTCAATGCGTTGCACAAAATAGCTTTGCAACTCATGTTCATCTTTCAGGCCTTCGGCTTTGATGCGCTTCTGACAGTCAGCACATTCTTCCCAGCGATCTTTGGGAGATTCGTCACCGCCAATATGAAAATATTCGTAGGGAAACAGCGGCACTACCTCGTTGATAATGTCTTCCAGGAAATGAAACGTTTCTTCTTTCCCCGCGCAGTACACATCGGGCTCAACACCCCACACATTGCGAACCTGAAAAGGGCCTCCGGTGCACGACAGATGCGGGTAGCCCACCAAAGCTGCCAGCGAATGTCCCGGCAATTCAATTTCGGGCACCACATTGATAAAGCGCTCAGCCGCATAAGCCACCACTTCCTTAATTTCGTCCTGAGTATAGTAGCCACCATATTCACTGCCATCGCCTTCCGTGCGAATCGATCCAAGCTCGGTCAACTTCGGATATTTTTTAATGTCAATGCGCCAGCCCTGGTCTTCGGTCAGGTGCCAGTGAAAGGTATTCATTTTGAAGAGCGCCATCACATCCAGCTGTTTTTTGATGAACTCGACCGGCACAAAATGCCGGCAAACATCGAGGTGCATCCCACGCCAGGGAAAGCGTGGCTGGTCTCTAATCTGCACGAAAGGAATCACCCAGTCCACATTGGCGGCCAAAGTTTGACTTTCAATCTGCGGTGGAAGCAATTGAAGCATGGTTGCCAGTCCATAGAAGCCGGCTCGTGCTGTTGATGCCTTGATGGTAACGCCATTCTCATCAACGGCCAGCTCATAGCCCTCTTCACCGAAATCGGCTAAATCATCCAACTCGAGTGCAACAAAATTCTTTGCTGGCTTTTCCGAAGTCATTTCCAATGCAAAGCCCGCGGCTTGTTGAAAACGCTCATTAATTAAACCCGCTGCCGACTTCAACTCAGGCAGATCAGGAACTACAAAGGCAGTTGTTGAATGAACGGTGAAACAACCGTCAAGGGTAGTCATCTCGTTGGGTTGTGGAACAATCGCCATCTCCGTTTGCTCAGGACGGCTCCCGGTTTGGCAGGCGGCAAAAATCGCCGCTAAAACCACGACTGAAAACATGTTTTTTAGACTGGTCATACTTATGCTTTTTATGGTTTGAATCTCTTTTTCAACAGCAGTCGTACCCAATGATACCATTCAAATGCATTCTCCTATGCACAGCGATCCTACTGTTTCAAATTGTCTGCACAAATATATCAATTTGTGCGTGCTCGAACACACAAATCTTAAAAAGTTTTCCGAAAGTATTAGAATCCGAAAATAGTATTGACTTAGCATATTGATGATCAGCAAACTAAATTTTACATGTTAAACATCTAATCACCGATAATCCGACGATTTTTTCGTTTACGTCAAAACTGCCTTTCGAGGTAAAACCACTGCCATGACTCCGATTGGCAGCACGCTTTACCATCCATCCTAACTTCATAGTTTAAGACCGGCTGATGACCTGAAGATGAAAAGAACGAAATTCATGCCCGGAGTGTTAAAATGGGAGCACGCACGTCAACCGATGGAAACCCGCGTGGCACCTATACAAAGCGATCCTCCTCCGCCCCATGCGTCTGTAATTAATTGAAAAAAAATCTTTTATTCAAAAAATTAAATGTATATTTGCGCCAGTATTTATTATTTATTACAATTATTATGAACAAAGGAACAGTTAAATTTTTCAACGAATCCAAAGGTTTTGGATTTATCACAGACGGAGCATCATCAGAAGAGTATTTCGTACACGTATCAGGATTGAACGACGAAATTAGAGAGAACGACGAAGTAACTTTCGATCTTCAAGATGGCCGTAAAGGATTAAATGCCGTAAATGTTAAACTTGCGTAGTTTATAATTATATAAGACATTTATTACTGAAAACCAGCTCAATTTATTTTGAGCTGGTTTTATTTTGTCCAATCTATTGCGGTAACCTCAATTCACAATATGTTTTGACAGCGGGATTTAATCGACCGCTAACGATATGAGAAGAATAGTTTTCAGACCATTAACCGTTTGCCAGGGCTGTCAGTGCATTTTCGGTACGTGATAAATAGTTATCGATTTGTTCAGTAGTTTCGAAACCGACAATCATCATATCAACCGAGCCCAAGCCAAGCACAAACTTCAGGGCATGGTCAATTTTCTGGCTGTCATCGCGATATTCGCCATTGCCAACCAGTTTCATACCGATTACGCCTTTCCCGGATTCATGCAGTTGGTTGATCACCTCGATCACTTCTTCCGGTTCGGGCTTGTCCATGGCAATACCGTAAGGATTGATCCGCACGTGAATAATGTCCACCCACGGGCTTGCAGCCGCCTTTTTCATCGCATCGAGCGAATGCACCGACACGCCATGTGCCCGGACAATTCCTTTGGCTTTCAATTTATCGAGGATCTCCATCTGCCGTTTTTGGGTATCGGTCCAGTCGGTTTCAACCATACAATGAATTTGAACCATGTCTAAATAATCGGTATTCAACTCTTTACGAAAACGATCAATGACAACATCAGCATCGGGTCGTTCCGGCTCCGGAATTCCGCCCGGCCTCACCCAAATTTTCGAACAAAGCGTAATCTTGTCCCGATCCATTGTCTGGAGTGCTTCTGCCATCAGCGGATGCGTACCATAAGAATCAGCACAATCGAAAAACCGTATGCCCCGGTCGTAGGCGTGCTGTAATAACTCAAGGCTCTTATTCTTGTCCTGCCTAGTCAGGTAGGCAGTTCTGTTTCCTGCATGAACGCCCGTTCCCATACCAATCAAAGTAGATTCAACGCCCGATTTTCCAAGCTTGATGACTTGCAGCGGATCTTTGGATCGCACAGGTTTTCCGGCAGCCAGCAGCGGATTATCGAAAAGAAGATGAGCCGTTCCCAGTGACAAGGCGGCAATAAATTTACGACGGTTCAATCCAGGTATGTTCATACTAAAGGTTTTTAATTCGTTGATGATATCAACAAATGTAACAGAAATTGGTTGATTGACAGTACCAACTATAAAAACTGTTTTAGGGCGAGGTTTTTTCCTGATTACCAATTAAATTCGACGAATACGAGCAAAGTCCGGCTGGACGTTCCGTTTCAGTCAAGAAATTCAAACTGCAGCGTGATGTGTTGAATATCAAATTCTTCTCTTAAAATCTGCGCCAGCTGTTTGCTGATCATTTTCGTCCCGGAAAGCGGCAGATCCTTGTTTAACACAACATGTGCTTCAAAATGAACCGTGCTGTCAGTCAGGCGCCAAACGTGGATGTGATACACCCGGGCCACGAGTTCATGCGCAGTCAGCCGCCGTGCAATCTCCGGCACCAAAATACCGGAAGGCGCAAACTGCATCAGGATTTCCGTTGATTCTTTCAGCAATTTGTAGGTATGGAACAGAAGATAAAAACTAATCAGCAAGGTCACCGTCGGATCAATCCAATACCATTCCCATTGCCAAATGCACAAAGCTCCCACGACAACAGCAACAGAAGTGAGGGCATCTCCCATCAGGTGAAGGTACGCGGCCTTAATATTCAAATTTTGATGCTTGTCGGCATGTAATAAAAAAACGGAAAAACCATTGGCCGCAATTCCCAAGACACCCAACCAAAGCATCCAGCGAAAATCAATAACCTGCGGGTCGAAATAACGTTTGATGGCCTCAACCATCAGGTAAAACGAAATGGCCACCAACACCAAAGCATTGATGAAAGCAGCGATAATTTCGGCCCGCTGAAAACCAAAGGTGCTTTTTGATGTTTTCTCGCGTCGGCTTAACCGGTTGGCCACGTAGGCCAGCACAACGGCGAGACTGTCGCTCAAGTTATGCAAAGCATCTGATATCAGGGCCAGACTGCCCGAGATGATTCCCCCGATGATTTGCGCAAGGGTAATCACGACATTGAGAATTATAGTGATGCCCAATCGCTTTTGTGCATGGTCATGTGCCATAGCTTTACTAACAGCAAATTAAAACGAATGTTCCGGCTACCCCCCGCGAAAACGAATACCAATCACGATTTCTGCCTATATTTGAAGCAAATTTTTTTGATAAGAATCACAACTCCTGATGCAACAATTTGAATTTTCATACCGTCTTTCAATCAGAAACAAAAACACCATTGGACGCACTTTACAAAAATATCCATCAAGATGTGATTGACCGCTGTAAGTTGGGCGAACGCAATGCACAGTTTCAGCTGTATAAAATGTATTACAAGTCGATGTACAACACCAGTCTTCGGATTGTTGGCAACGACACAGAAGCAGAAGACATCATGCAGGAAGCGTTTTTAAGTGCCTTCAAAAAAATCGACACCTACTCGGGGCAGGTCAGTTTTGGGGCCTGGCTCAAGAAAATTGTCGTCAATCGTTCGTTGGATTATTTGAAGAAGCGAAAAGTTCATTTTGAAGAACTGGACGAACGGACAGCGGACGAAATGGAAACGCCCATGATGGAAACCCGGGAATTGAATCTCGAAAAGTTGAAGCAGGCGATTATGCAACTTCCGGAAGGTTACCGGGTGGTATTGAGCCTTTATTTGCTCGAAGGATACGATCATGACGAGATTTCTGAAATCCTGCACATCAGCAATTCGTCCTCACGGTCGCAGCTGTTGCGGGCAAAAAACAAGTTGCGCGAATATTTGCAAAAAGATGAAGTTTATTCAATGAATTAATACCGGATAATTATGAAAGATCTATTGGAGAAGACCATTCGGGAAAACAAACTTAAGCTGGAAGAAGAGGCGCCGGAGGGGCACTTCGAACGGTTTGAAGCCAAACTGAACCGGGAACATAAAACCTTCCGCCTTGACAGAAAGATGATTCTGCAACTGGCTGCGGCACTGGTTTTCGTTCTGCTGCTGGGCAACCAACTGCGCCTGTATTTCGGGCCTGTTCAAAGCCAGCAGGAGCAGCAGGCCGCCACGCTCTCTTCGGTTTCGGACGAGTACAGCGAAGTTGAATTTTACTTCACCTCAGCCATCAACCAGGGAATGAGCGAATGGGACAAATTGATTCAAGATGGCTACATTTCTGAAGCGGATCAGCAAATGATGACCAACGAAATAAAAGAATTCGACCAGATGCAGGCACAGCTTCAGAAAGAGCTGCAAGCCAATCCTGACGACGATCGGGTAATTCAGGCCATGCTGGAATATTACCAGGCCAAACTAAGTGTGATCACGCTGATTATTGACAAATTGAAAGAAGTTAAACACCAAAAAATGACCCATAATGAAACTGAAATTTAAAATTCTCATCCTGATTCTGGGATTAAGCCTCACTGCCGCCCAGGCAGCCGAATATACCCGGAACGAACATGCGTCTTATCTGAAATCGCAGGTTCAGGCGTTAGACATTACCAATAAGTTTGGAACCATTACCATCAACGACTTTGGAGGCGACTCGGTTGTGGTTGATGTGGTGATTTCCGTAGAAAACACAAACGAAAAGAAAGCGGAAGCGCTGCTCAACGAAATTCGTATCAATATTCGCCGTGTGGGCCATGTTTTAAACCTGCAAACCGTGATCAACGACGATTTCAAAACCAAAGGCAACTTCTCGATCGATTATACCATCAACATTCCGGCCGACCGCGACCTGACAGTAACCAATAAGTTTGGCAACCTGGTGCTCAATAATCTGAACGCCAAAGGCACATTTGACCTGGGCTACGGAAACATGAATGCCGGAAAACTGGAAGCGCCTGGTGGCAGCAAAATCAACCTGACCATAGCTTACGGCAAAGCCGACATTGAATCGGTCAATCATTTACAGGCCGAGGTAAAATACTCCAAAATATTTATCGGCGAAGCTCAAAGCATTCAGGCTGAATCTAAATATTCAGGCTTGAATATTAAAAGGATGGGTGAGCTGGTCCTCGAATCGAAATACGATGGTTTGAATGTGGATGAAATCGCAACGCTCAAGGCCAATTCAAAATACACCAATTACAGCATTGAAAAGCTTCAAAAATCGCTGGTTCTGGATACCCAATACGGATCTGTGAGGATTAGCGATGTGGCAGAAAATTTCGACAATATAGAAGTTACAAACAGCTATGGAGGCATTGAATTGGGACTGAACCAAGCCAACTACCAGATTGATGCGGCCTGCGATTACTGCGACATTAAGTACCCGGAAACCGAATTTGAGGGAAACCGCGAAAAGCGTGACCATAGCTTCAGCTTACAAGGAATGATTGGATCGCAATCCAATAAGAAAGTAGTCATTAAAAGTCGTTATGGCGGAATCAAACTCATGAAATAGCTTTAACTGGCGAAAAAAAGAAACCGTAAGTTCAATACTTGCGGTTTTTTTTTACTTTTATTCCCCGCATGAATAAAAAATTACACGTCGTCAGTTTCAATGTTCCCGATCCACCCAATTACGGTGGAATCATTGATGTATACTATAAACTTAAATACCTGGCCCAAGCCGATATTGACATCATTCTGCACTGTTTTCATTACGGAAGGCAAGCCTCTGCAGACTTGGAAAAAATATGCCACCAAGTTTATTATTACAAACGCAAGCAAGGGCCGATTAACCTGCTCTCGACCTTACCTTACATTGTAAAAACACGAAGGTCAAAAACCCTGCTTGAAAACTTACAAAATGAAATTGTGCCCATTTTGTTCGAAGGGCTGCATTCGTGCTACTACCTGGATCATCCGCTGCTGGGCGCTTATCCGAAGGTTGTTCGAACACACAACGTGGAGCACCACTACTATCAGTATTTAAGTTCGTCGGAGCAAAACCTGTTCAAACAGGCCTACTTTAAGCTGGAAGCATTCAAGCTGCGATGCTTTGAGAAGAAACTAAAGCATGCCTCTGCCATTTTAAGCATTTCGCCAGACGACACGCGCTATTTCAAAAACAACTACCGCATGGGCGATTACATTCCGGCCTTTCATCCGTTTGATCAAGTGAAAGCCAGCTGGGGATTCGGTGAATATATTCTGTATCATGGCAACCTGGGAGTCGCCGAAAACCAAAAAGCCATCGGCTATTTGTTGGATCGTATTTTTACTGAAATCACCTTACCCCTGATTATTGCCGGGAAAAATCCTCCCGACTGGCTGACAAAAAAAGCAGCCGACATTCCGCATGTCAGCGTCATTGGCAACCCGGATACGGACGTGATGGACCACCTCATCCGGAATGCGCAAATCAACCTGATTCCTAGCTTTCAGCCTACCGGCCTGAAGTTGAAACTATTGGCCTCGCTGTTTCTTGGTCGTCACTGCGTGACCAACTCGCCCATGGTTCTGAATTCCGGATTGAGTCATCTTTGCTATATTGCAGACAATATTGCTGATCTGGTAAAAATCATTCAGCAAAAATTTGAAGAAGAAATTACGAACGAAGAAATCAATCAACGCAAAGAGATTCTGGAAACCCAATTTTCGAATGAACAAAATGCTCAAAAAATTTACGACCTTATTTAGTATTGTTCTGCTCAATAGCCTGGTCTCAATACTGGCCGCGCAACCCCACGCGCTGCAACTCAACTTTCCCGATGAGCAAAACGACACGGTGCTGCTGGCACACTATTACAATGGCAAGTTGTTTGTAAACGACACGCTGATTTTTGACCAGATGGGAAGTGCCAGGCTTGACGGTGCATTGCGCCCTCAAGGAATTTACACCCTTTATTTCGACGAGAATAGACGCCTTGACTTTCTGCTTGGAGCAGATCAAACCCTGACAATCGGCCAGGAAAACGGTGCGATAAAAGTGACAGGAGCACTGGAAAGTGAGTGGTTTCAGGACTATATTGATCACCTGGCAACGAAGAAAACGGAGGCGGCAGCCTTGCGCCAAAAACTGGATTCGTCAAACGGGCAGGCTGAAACGACAGCCGGGCTGAAACAACAACTGGCAGACCTGGATGATGACATTCAGCAAAAATGGCAACAGGAAGCTGAAAAAGGGGCCAGAACATTTTACGGCAAATTTATGGCTTCGAACATCCGTCCGACGATGAACAAGGAGAAACTTCCTGCACCTGTACAAACCAACGACAGCCTGCTGTGGGTGTACAATTACAACTTCAATAAAAACCATTACTGGGACAATTTTGATTTGCTGGATGCCCGCATGTGGCGCACACCAACAATCAACAGTAAACTAAATGAGTACTTCAACCAAGTCCTGATCCAACATCCCGATTCGGTTTTGCCAGTTGCCATTGATCTGATAGAGGCCAGCAAAATCAATCGCGAAATTTTTCAAAACCTCACGTCCTTCGTGCTCAACAACAGTATACAATCAGAATACCTGGGCATTGAGAATGTGTTTGTGGCCGTGGCCGAAAAATATTACCTGCGCGGTGAAGCGTTTTGGGCCACCGAAAAAACACTGGAAACGATTCGCCGTGAAGTTTATTTCCGTAGAAACAATTTGCTCGGAGAAGTGGCCAAGGAGTTGTTTTTGCCCGATGAAGCAGGAAATTACCAAAGCCTGCATCAGCAAACCACGCCTTTTACCTTGGTCGTTTTTTGGGAGCCGGAATGCGGGCATTGCAAAAAGCAGGTGCCGCAGCTTTTCGAAGAAGTGTTCCTCAAAACGGATCCGTCAAAACTGGCGATCATGGCTGTTTATACACAAACCAACAAGAAGGAGTGGCTTGATTTTCTGGAAGAGCATGAACTGAATGGCTGGCTGAATGTGTGGGATCCGGACCAGGTGAGCAATTTTCAGGTGAACTACAACACGCGCACAACACCCATGATTTATTTGTTGGACTCAGACAAGAAAATCATCGCTAAAAAACTGACGGTTGAGCAGGTCAAACAACTACTTGATCAACTGATTGATGCCGGCTAATAATCGCCCAGGTACACCACTTTGGTCTGATAGTTTCGTTTGCGGCCGGCATCCACAATATTCAAGAGGTAATGTCCGGGCACCAGGCCCGAAAAGTCGAAGCTAAGCCACCGATCGCCCGGGTGCTCATAACGAACGGACACCTGGCGCCCCATCAAATCGAAGACTTCCACACGGTACGGATTAATCGGCTTATCAAATTTGATCAACAATTCCTGACCGCTGTGAAATGGGTTGGGAAACACCTCGATTTCGAGATTGGCCTTTTTCAAACTATCATCCGAAACCAGCGTGTCAACATGACAGAGAATCACTTCCATCAACATCGCCGAACCTTCCTGTCCGTTGGTTTTTTCCTGGTAGGTGTACCACTCGTTGCCATCCTGAATAAAGAATGAGTTGAGCGGTTCCACCTCGCGTTTGGCTAGCAATACGGAGAAAACATCCGATTCCTCCAACAATTCGATTGAACAAACAATAAAAAACACGCCTTCCGTTTCAACACGCTGGTTAAACGCCAGATAGTTCATCACACCTTTATCCAACGATTTTAAACTGTAATCCTGAATATACAGCAAACGCTCCGGATAATGATTGCCGGAATAAACAGCGATACTGATTTTGCCTTCAGAATTGCTTCGGCCCAGCGAAAGCGCTCCAACTCCGATAGACACACCGGACAGTTCGGCACTAACGGACTTTTCTATTCGCTCGGCAAAAGCCATAAAACCATAGTCGTTGGTTCCACTCCAATATCCTTTCGAAACGCCCTGCTCCATAATCTGCAAATTGGCATGCGTATCTTCATCTCTTAAATTAGTATAGGCACCACATAAATTTTCGGCGGTAAACGGCGAAAACCCACTAATTGACTGTACGTTGGAATTGCCCGGATCAAGCCATCTTTTCAATTGTTTGTTTTCCTGCGGGTAGTAATTCCAGGCCAAATCCAAACGTGCAAAGTAATCGCGATAAGGACTTTCGCAAGTGGCTGCTCCGCCGGTAAGCGAACCGATCAATCGCTTTTTGTGATTGATCAGAGCCGCGCCCGACGATCCCCCTTCGGTTGTTCCTTCTTCCCAACTCCCAATATACCAAAAGCCATTGTCCACATAATCCTGACTATACGTTTTGACAAGTGCCTTATTCCGGTCGATCGTTATTTTTTTGACATCGCCCGACGGATGATGAATGCTGGCGCTCGAATCAGGTGGCGTTGTACTTCGGTCCCAACCCAAATAATAAGGCCGATACTCCGGCGGAGGAGCCGCACTCAACTCCACCAAAGCGAAATCCAAACTATCTGATGTTGCCCGCAAAGCGCTTCCACTCAGGGAGTGACTCGCGTCCCCATCAATATCGCCACAATACGGCGACTCGTAATTGAAAAGAAACACTGATTCATTGGCATCCTTGTTGGTCGAAATACAATGTCCTGCGGTATAAACGTACGGCGTACCGTCGTTGCGGGTATTGTTTACCAAAGCACCCGAGCACAAGTCAATGCCGCTGACAATAATCCGGCACGCGGCATTCTTTTCATCGCGGTAAGCATCCAGCCAATCACAGTTCACATTGATGTTGCAATCCCCCGCAGCATGTCCCAAAGGTCGGCGTTCCGATTTCAAGGATTGAATGCCGATAAAATCATGGTTGACCTGGCGAATGGAAAGCTCAGCTTCAAAAGCGGCATTCACGGGCTCTTCGTACTGAACCACCAGCTGATCACCCGCAACGGGAGAACTTGCAAATACGCCATTCGCGGAATTATTTTTTGAGGTGAATGCCCCAATTAAATCTGACTGGTCGGCCGAAAATAAAAACAGGCGCGCACCATCGGGCAATTTGTAGCGGTCAAAAATCAGGTTCAATGATTTGGCTCCTTCGGAGTGTAAAACAAGCTGCCAAACACGATAATTCCCCACTTCAAGCCAGCGTCCCGAATTTTTGGTATTGAGCGAAACCTCCACCGGCTGGGCAAAACGCAAAGGCTTTAATTGATTTCCATCCAGCCGGGCCTAGCTTGATTTTAGCAGCCGTTCGTTATCCAGGGCAGGTAAGGCAACCATGGCCTTACTTTTCAGCGAAGCTGGCCAGGAAACTTCCAAAGGAATTCCTCCATCTGACAGTTGCCCCAGTGCAGGGTGTGCGAACCATATCAGCAACATTAAAAAAATCAGTCGGTAACCTCCCATGCCATTCAAATTCACTCAAAAATAGGAAAATATAATAACACTTGTTCTTATTGAAGTGTTTTCGTTGAAAGATGATAATTTTAGGCCGTGGAAACCGGGCTGCAAAATTGCAGCTAAAAATGAAATAGAATGAAAGTTTTGGTCATGTACGTCAACGAATTCAGCTATACGCCAGCTGAAAAGAACCTGGAAGAAGCGGAAACAGTACTTAACGGAAAAACCATTGCTGACGCCATTCTGGCCTTTATTCAGGTTGAAGAAGGTGATGAACTGAAAGATGTGAAAAGCCGCGAAAAGAAACTGGTCAATCACCTGAAGTGGACGGCCCGGAAAAACAATTGCAAGCGCATCATTCTGCATTCGTTCGCCCATTTATCCGAGTCGAAAGCCAGTGTTGAATTTACGAAGTCGTTGTTCGACGAGGCTGAAAAGCGCTTGCAGAATGCGGACTTTGAAACTTTTCAAACGCCATTCGGATATTTTCTCGATTTAAAAATTGATGCGCCCGGCTATTCGCTGGCCCGCATCTGGGCAACACTTTGATATGCCATTTGTCAATATTCATGCACACCACCGTGCAGATGATGGAAGCATACAGCTGATCAATCATCCTGTTCAGAAGGACTTTCCGGAAAGGCCGGAAGCAATCTATTCGGTTGGCATACATCCTTGGGATCTTGAAAAGCTGGATACGGGAAAAATGTTGCAGAAGCTGTCCCTTCTTTCAGAAAACAAAAACGTGCTGGCCATTGGCGAATGTGGGCTGGACCGGGCAATTGATACCGATTTTGAATTTCAGGAACGCCTATTTCGGCGGCAGATCGAACTGGCAGAAATAAAAGGGAAGCCACTCATCTTGCACGTGGTCAAATCCTATCCCGACTTGATTCGCATCAAAAAAGACAGTTCGGCTCCTACCCCATGGATTTTGCATGGCTATAACGGAAACCAGCAAACAAGCCAGCAACTCTTGCCGCATGACTTTTACTTCTCGTTCGGCCCCCAATTGCTGAAAGGCCAACCGAAACTTTTGGATTCCATTCAGCAAATCCCCATTGAAAAGCTCTTTTTCGAAACCGACGACAGCTCGGAAAAGATTGAAACAATTTATACTTTTGCAGCCCCAATCCTGGGTTTGACAATAGAACAACTACAGGAAACGGTATTCAATAATTATCAAAGAATTTTCGAAAATGGCTAAATGGCAAGAGCGTACGGCCTTGATGTTGGGTGATGAGGATTTGAACAAATTGCGGAAAGCACATGTGTTGATCGTTGGCTTAGGGGGCGTTGGCGCTTATGCTGCCGAACAACTTTGCCGTGCGGGCATCGGACAAATGACAATTGTTGATGGCGATGTGGTGGAACAAACCAACCGAAACCGGCAATTGCCGGCACTCATTAGCAACGAAGGCAAACCCAAGGCCGAAATTCTCGGCGAACGCTTTAAAGACATCAACCCCGAGCTCAACCTTCGCGTAATTCACGAGTATTTGAAAGATGAGCGCATGATTGAAATCCTCCACGAAGCCCGCTACGACTATGTGGTTGACGCCATTGACACGCTGGCACCCAAAGCATTTCTGATTTATCACAGTGTGCAGGCCAGGCTACCCATCGTGAGCTCGATGGGTGCTGGTGGAAAATTTGATCCGGCACAGGTGCAACAAACCGACATTTCGAAAAGCTACAATTGCAGGCTGGCCAAAATGATCCGCAAGCGCCTGCACAAACTGGGAATTCGCAAGGGAGTAAAAGTGGTATTTTCCGCCGAAGAGGTCGACCCCAGGCGCGTCAGAATTGAGGAAGGCCAGAACAAAAAATCAGCCGTGGGAACGATTTCCTATATGCCACCGGTCTTTGGCTGCTTTTGCGCTTCGGTGGTGATCCAGGATTTGTTGAAACAAAAACCGGAGGCGTAATTTCATCGCTTTATCAACCTGTAAAAAAAGGTCTCTTTATTCAGGATTTCACCTCCGCGTTTGTTTCTTCCATTCGTGTCCAATAGCGCTTTTCGGCCCTGTTTGCCGTTCGGATTAAAATGAAGGCGACTAAAAATGACAAGGATAAACTGAAGAATAAGTACAGCTATAAATGGGGTAATATAACCTCCGTTCTGCGGTGGAACAACCAGATGTCGTCAAAGCTATTTTCGAATATTTCTGTTTATTACAGCAATTACGGTCTAAATAATCTCTTTAGCTCCAGTTCTGATAAGGGGCTTGCTAAATTTCATGCTAAATCAGATATTAATGATCTGAGTATAATGGGCGATTTTGATTGGTTTGTTTCTTCTGCCTATACCCTTAGGTTTGGAGGCAAAACAGGTCTCATGCATTTTGCACCTAACATTACACAGATAGCTGATGAAACTTCCAATACAAAGCTTAATGAAGATCAGAGAAACCAATCTTTCAGCTATGAAGCCTTTGTTGAAAATGAATTAAAGCTAAACAAGTTCAATATCAATTTTGGGCTTCGTGGTTCGATTTATGATACCGGGGATAAAGCCTATCAAAACATTGAGCCTCGCCTGGCAATAGGCTATCGCTCAGTTGGAGGGTTCTCTACGAATATTGCCTTTACAAGAATGTCTCAATTCATACATCTGCTTTCTAATTCATCGTTAGGTATGCCAACCGACCTGTGGGTAGCTTCAACCGATAAAGTGAAGCCACAAACAAGCAATCAGGTTTCGGTTGGAGCAGAAATGAAGTTAGCTAACTATTCATTTGGAGTGGAAGCCTATCATAAGAAAATGAGCGATGTTATTAGATTTGATGAAGGAGCTGTCTTTCTTAGTACTCAGGAAGCAAAATGGGAAGAAAACATCCTGGATGGACAAGGAAGAGCTCATGGCGTTGAGTTTATGATAAAAAAGAATGCCGGAAGGTTTAAGGGAATGATATCCTATACATTAGCCTGGTCTGAACGTCAATTTAACAAAGTTAACCAGGGGGAATGGTTTCCTCATGAACACGATAGACGACATGATATTTCTTTTTTGGGAGAGTACTCATTGTTTAAATCAAAGAATAGAGAGCAATCACTTTCTTTTGGCTTCATATTACAGTCGGGAAATAATATCAGTATGCCCGATATAGAATACGAAGGGATGTACTTGCTTGACATGCACAATCCAAATCTACAAAATCCGGATTGGCCCAAATCCCGGCAATCCTATGACTCTCCAAATAATTTCAAGATGCCTTTATTTCATCACCTGGATTTAAGTTACAATACCAAAAGGATAACTAGCAAGGGAAAAACTCACACCTGGTCTTTCTCAGTTTACAATGTCTACAACAAAATGAATCCATGGTACTACTACAAAGGCACAAGTGGAAAATTAAAGCAAGTTTCCATATTTCCCATCATTCCATCTATTGGTTATAAATATACATTCTAGCCATAATATCTCAACTCCCCCACTCCGCAGAATTGTAACGAAAATGTCAGACGTAAGAGATCATCAGAAAAACTTATGCCCTTCCCGCTGAAACTTTTCCCAATCAGCTTTTGTTATTTAGAAAAATTATTTAGGTTTGCATCAACATTAAAGGCAACTGATGGACAATTCCAGAACATACCAGCAACTATCTACAGCACTTTCCACAAGTGCTGCTGTCGTGTCTATGCCATCCATGTCTATGTGTATGCGATAGCCTTCAACCGGTATTGTATCGATGCGGATTGAAGGCGCCCCACAAAAAACTCCATTTTTTCACACTCATTTTTCGTTTAATTTAATACTGAACTTATGCCTGTGCATGTCGTCCGGCTTGGTGGAAATAACATCAATCAGCCCGCAATCATTCATTCTTTAACAAGCATTCTGAAAAAGGTTGAAAAGAATCACATCCTGGTGGTTTCTGCTTCAGAAAATATTCAACGCATCCTGGTCTCCGGACTGGAACTACTGTGCATTTCGTCGCAAACCTACAGCGAACTGCTGGCCAACTTACGCGAGGAAGCGGCCTTGGTGGCTCAGCTGAATCAGACGCCGGAGCTTCCCGTGTTTGAACAAAGCCTGCTGCCACTGGAGCGCTTGCTGCAAGGTATTCAATACACCGGCGACTATTCGCTGGCCCTGCGCGATCAGGTGTTAAGCTATGCCGAAATCATGACCACGGCCTTGTTGCACGATCTGTTCAATCACGCCGGACTGGAAGCACAATTGCTGCTTCCTCAGGAACTTGGACTGATCGTGACCGATGAATACGGAAGTGCCAGCATTCTAAAGGCCCAGTCGGTTGAAAATATTCGGCCTCGCCGGTGGGAAAGGCTCAGTCTTATTCCTGGCTCCTATGGAATAACCCAAGCCGGCAAAATTGCCCGGATTGGTGATCGGGCCGCCGATTATACCGCGGCAGCGCTGGCCTCCATTTTGGATGTCGCGGAACTAGAGCTGTGGGAGATCAGTAAATCGTTTAAAACAGCTGACGACGAAGTGATTGCTGACGCTTCCTATATTGAAAACCTAACTTATGCCGAAGCTTCGGAATTGGCCTACTTTCACCATTCGTCCATTCATCCGCGGATCGTAGAACCGCTGATTGAGCAACATATTCCCATTCGGGTTTTCGAGTTGCAGAATGGTGAAAAGATTCTCAAAACCACCATCAATTCTTCGCTTGGCGAGCAAACACAAACGATTAAAAGCGTGGCCCACAGCGATGATATTGCTATTTTGAAACTCAATGGGCCCGGCGTTGGTTTTAAACCGGGCATCCTTGCCACGGTGACCACAGCCTTTGCCAAACATCAAATCAACATCCGGTCAGTAATCACGGCGCAAACCAGCATCAACATCATCATTGGGAAACAAGATGTGGTGAAAGCCGAAAAAATCAGCCGACAGCTCGACCTGAGTTCAGTGAGCCAAATTGAGTTTGTTTCGAACATCTCACTCATTGCAATTGTTGGACATGGCATGCAAACCAATCACGGTATTTCGGCCCAATTATTTTCAGCCGTTGCCAAGCACGAAATTAACGTGTTGCTAAGTGGTTCGGGAGCATCAGACCTGGTTAGCTACCTCATTGTAGAAGAGCAGGACAAGCAAAAAGCAGTCAACGAAATTCATAAAATATTTTTCAATTCTTAACCCTTAAAGATTAGTAAAATGACTACCGAAAGTTTAAAATTTGAGACCCTGCAGCAACATGCGGGGCAACAGCCTGATCCAACGACCGGTTCACGGGCCGTCCCCATCTACCAAACCACCTCGTATGTATTCAATGATTCGGATCATGCGGCCAACCTCTTTGCCCTGAAAGAATTTGGTAACATCTACACCCGAATCATGAATCCGACTTCGGATGTTTTTGAACAACGTATGGCAGCGCTCGAGGGCGGCGCAGCTGCACTAGCAGTAGCGTCAGGACATGCAGCCCAGTTTTTGGTGTTCAACACCTTGCTGGAGCAAGGCGACAACTTTGTCAGCTCGCCCTATCTTTACGGCGGTTCGTACAACCAATTCACCGTTTCGTTCAAGCGGCTGGGAATTGACGCCCGCCTAACGGACGATTTGGAGCCGGAATCATTCGAAAAACTGATTGATGATAAAACCAAGGCCATCTACCTGGAAACCATTGGCAACCCGGCGTATGCCATTCCCGACTTTGATGCCATTGCCGCCCTGGCAAAAAAATACGACATCCCTTTCATTGTCGACAATACCTTTGCAGGAGCAGGTTACTTGTTCCGACCCATTGAGCATGGCGCCAACATCGTGGTGGAGTCGGCCACCAAATGGATTGGCGGACATGGAACCAGCATTGGCGGAGTAATCATCGATGCCGGCAACTACAACTGGGGTAATGGCAAATTCCCCGGATTTACAGAACCATCGCCCGGTTATCATGGCTTGAAGTATTGGGATATTTTCAACTTTGATGGCCCCTTTGGCAACATCGCTTTCATCATTAAAGCCCGTGTTGAAGGACTTCGTGATTTTGGCCCGGCCATCAGTCCTTTTAATTCATTTTTGTTGTTGCAAGGATTGGAAACCTTATCTTTGCGCCTCGACAGGCACGTGGCCAACGCGCAAGCACTGGCGGAGTGGCTGGAAAAACATCCAAAAGTGGAGAGCGTCAATTATCCCGGACTGAAAAGCAGCCCATCCTACGAACTGGCGAAGAAATATTTGCCCAAAGGAGCTGGCAGCGTTCTTTCATTTATCGTGAAAGGCAGCGAGGAAGATGCCAAAACCGTTGTTGGAAAGCTGAAATTGGTGAGCCATTTGGCCAACGTTGGAGATACCAAAACGCTGATTATCCAACCGGCAGCCACCACCCACCAGCAATTGTCGGCCGAAGCGCAGCTGGCAGCGGGTGTTTACCCGTCGCAACTGCGTGTATCTGTCGGAATTGAGCACATTGACGATATTATCGGCGATTTTGAGCAAGCCTTGAATCAAATTTAACTAAACACTTCCCGGGGGTCTTCAACGGCGTCCGGGAAGTCATATAAATAAACAAGATGCCATTAAATATACCAGACCAACTACCTGCCATTGAATTGCTTCGCGAAGAAAACATCTTCGTGATCGACAAAACAAAGGCCTCTCATCAGGATATCCGTCCGTTGAAAATTGTCATTCTGAACCTGATGCCTTTGAAAATATCGACGGAAACCGACTTGTTGCGTTTGCTGTCGAACACCCCGCTTCAGGTTGAAATTGATTTTTTGAAGATCAAGGGACACAAGCACAAAAACACCTCGGCAGAGCACATGCGGGCGTTTTACACCACCTTCGACAAAATCAGGAAAAACAAGTACGATGGCATGATCATTACGGGTGCTCCGGTAGAACAACTTCCGTTTGAAGAAGTAACTTACTGGGACGAAATGAAGGAAATTCTCGATTGGTCCGCCCATCACGTGACCTCATCCTTGTTTATTTGCTGGGGATCGCAGGCGGCGCTGTACCATTTTTATGGCATTCCGAAGTACAGCCTCGACAAAAAGATGTTTGGCGTGTTTAAGCACCGCGTGTCAGATAATAAAATACCAATTTTCAGAGGTTTTGACGACGAGTATTTTGTACCGCATTCCCGCCATACCGAAATCAGAAAAGAGGATATTGACAAGATTCCTGAGCTGGAAATCATTTCCACTTCCGAAGATTCGGGCGTGAATATGCTGATGGCCAAAAACGGGCGGCAATTCTTTATTACAGGGCATTCGGAATATTCGCGCAACACGCTGAGCAATGAATATTTTCGCGACCTGAAGAAAAAACTTCCAATCGAAGTTCCGAAGAATTATTTTCCGAATGACGATCCGGCTGAAAAACCAAACATGAAGTGGCGATCGGCAGCCAACCTGCTGTTCACCAACTGGCTGAATTACTACGTTTACCAGGAAACCCCGTATAATTTGGATGACATTGGGTAAGGGTACTGATTTCTTGACTCCTGAATATTTATTAATTTTAGGGGAACCAAAAAAATGAGAATCATGTCAGAAAAGAAAAAAATAGCCGTTGTCCTTTCAGGAAGCGGCGTATACGACGGATCGGAAATACACGAAACCACCTTGACCATGCTGGCCATTGCGCGCCAGGGAGCCAGTTATGAACTCTTCGCTCCCAACGTGGATCAAGCCCACGTTATCAACCACCTGACCGGCGAGGAAATGTCCGAAACCCGGAATGTGCTGGTTGAATCGGCCCGCATTGCACGCGGTAAAATTGCCGATTTAAAGACTTATGAGGCCAGCCAGTTCGATGCACTGGTATTTCCCGGAGGATTTGGAGCAGCCAAGAACCTCTGCACGTTCGCTTTCGACGGGCCAAACTGCACCGTCAACGAAGACGTAGAAGAGGCCATTCGGCAGACCGTGGCGGCAAACAAGCCAATTGGGGCCCTTTGCATTGCCCCGGCGGTTATTACGCGAATTTTGAAGGACGTGGAAGTGACCATTGGAAATGACTCGGGCACGGCAGGCGCCATCGAAAAAATGGGCGGAACTCACACCAACGCGACACATGGCGAAGTGGTTTTCGACCCGAAATACAACATTTACACCACACCTTGTTATATGCTTGATGCCACCATTGACCAAATTGCAGATGGAGCCGAAAATATCATTCAAGCCATTTTAAAATCGCTCTAGCGAACTTTTTCATTTGGTTGAAATTATTTTAAACTCGGTACGGCGGTTTTCAGCCCGGCCCTGTTCTGTTTCGTTGGTGGCAACCGGAACTGTAAAACCGTAGCCATAAAAACTCAAACGCCCCTGCTCCACCCCATTTTCAACCAAATAATCGTAAACCGACCGAGCCCGGTTTTCCGACAATTCCTGGTTCATTTCGGCACTGCCAATCGAATCGGTATGCCCGCCAATCTCAATATTGACCTGTGAATTATTCCCCAGAAATTCCACCAGCTTATCGAGTTCAGCTTTCGATTGGCTCAGCAAAGTGTACTTTCCACTTTCGAAAAAGATATTACGCAAAACAGTGGCCTTGCCAATTTCAATGGCACTAAGCGGAATATCCAATAAAATGGGATCTTCCACTTCGCGAAGCTGTTTTAAGGCGAAGTTTTCGGAATGAAACAAATAGCCGTCTTTAGAAACATTAAAGGCATATTCCTTTCCAATTGGCAGGCACATTAAAAATTCGCCAAGCTCCCAGCACGATTCTGTTTTGGCAACCAATTCATTGCTATCCAGATCAATCAATTCGATATGGGCACACAAAGCTTGGCGGGTGGAGTCGTCGAAAACACGGCCTTGCACATACGAAACCGGAGTTGGCCTCACCGCCGGATACAATTCAAACTGATAAAGATCAAGCCCTTGGGAGCCGGGACGATCCGACGCAAAATAGGCCGTTAAACCGGCAGCATTCACAATCAGGCCCTGTTCATCGTTATGGGTATTAATCGGATACCCCATGTTTTCGGGTTTCTGCCAGCAGGAATCACCTGTCAGGCGAGCGAAAAAAATATCGGAACCACCCAGGCCCGGATGCGTGTCCGAAGCAAAATAAAGCGTTGTCCCGTCAGCATGAATAAATGGCGAGGTTTCGTTGCCTGTCGTATTGATGGAGTCGCCCAAATTTTCCGGTTCACTCCACTGCGGCCCTCCCGACGAACTGAAGCCATTCAACCGGCAACGCCAAATGTCCATGCCGCCTTTACCGCCTTTTCGATTCGTGGCAAAATACAGGTATTCGCCGTTTGCCGAAATGGAGGGCTGAGACTCCCAGGCACCTGAATTAACCGGTTCTCCTGCATTTTGTGGTATTGACCACCGCCCACTCCTATTTCTCGAATAGTAAATGTCGCAACTGCCGTAACCATCACTTCGCGAACAAGCAGTAAAAAAAAGCAGTTTCCCGTCAGCCGAAATGCTTTGTGCTCCTTCATTATTCGGGGTGTTGATTGCCTGCATGGGCTGTGATTCCAGCCAAACGCCCTGTTCATTTGCCGACATGTAAAAATCTTCCTGGTATCGAAGCGAAGCGGCTCCTGATGCCGGATTAAGCCTGGTAAAAACCAGTATCTTTCCGTCTACTGTCAGACTTGGCCAATAGTCATTGTATTCTGAATTGACTTTGTCGCCCAAACTTACGGCATCCATTTCGACCGCGCGCTTGTATAATGAAATGGCAAATTGGCAGTCTTGAATCTTGGCTTGCGCATTCTCATAAAACGGATGATTGGAAGAAGCTAAGTTGATAAAAGCTTGATAAGCATCCAGCGCTTTTTGATATTCGCCAATACGAAAACTGGCGTTTCCCAATACATAGTTGATTTTGGCAGTATGTTCAGACTCCAACGCCAATGCCTTCTCGAGATAAACAATCTGCAAGCTATCCGCTTTTGTTTCATTGTAAATATCGGCCATCAGCAACATGGCTTCCAGAAAGCCACCATCGGCCTTCAAGGCCTTTTCCAGGTCTTCGATGGCCGCGCTGTTCTCACCCTGCTGAAAGAGCGTCGTCGCATTGTTAAAAAATTTCTCTGCCTTCTTACTCGAAGTTGATAAATTCTGTCCATTGACAACGAAAACCAGGCAGAAAGCAAAAATGGTCGTTAGTAGCTTCATGGCTCCACGTGTTCTTTTTCGGTTTTATTTGAAGGCCTAATTTCATAAATTTTTAACAGAATATCATCAAAGAATCAGGATTCCATACGAAAATATCGAATTTGGCGCCGCTACTGTTCACCACAACCAAAATCAAACGCAGAATATCCTTACTTTTGAGCCCTGAAAATCAAGAAAAATTGAACCAATTGCGAAAGATATTTCATTTCAACCCAACCTGTGAGCTGGCCATTGCCAACGGTTCAGCCCATTATCAGGCGCCCGCCATCCTTCGCGAATTTGAAGAAGAACTGGCTCCTATTCTGAGCCTTTTTGCTTCTGACAATGATCACGTTTTAAAGGAAAAGCCGCTCCCCGATCAATTCATCGCACAAATGGCCGAACTGGGTCTTTCAAGTGCCGCATATCTGTCGAAAGCACAATCACAGGAGTTGGTAAAAACCGAGCCTGTCTGTTTGCAACCGTGGGGATGGAGCCCGGCCGAATTAAATTTTCTGGCTGGATACCATGAGCTTCCCGAGGTACAGGCACAGCATCGGCGAATTGCCCACAGCGATCTTTTCCAACGCAAACATGCGGTGCAGTTTAACAACGAATTTTTGGATGAAAATCCACAGTCTTTTTTCCCACGAAAAGAAGAGCGGCCCCAGTTACTCCGTTCGCTTGAAGCCGTTGAACATTACCTACTGAAACACCCGAAAATTGTACTTAAATCGCCGCTAAGCTCGAGTGGACGCGGCTTGCAGGTCATTCGAAAAAGGAATCTGAACGACTCAAACAAACGCTGGATTAAAACCACACTGGACCAGCAAGGCTATTTGGTTGCTGAGCCCTTATTCAATAAACAAGCGGATTTATCCTTTCAGTTTGAATTGTTGCCAGAGAGAGAAGTGGTCTTCCTGGGAGTCAGTTTCTTTCAAACCAACAAAAACGGGCAATACCTGGGCCATCACATCAATCCGACAAGCGAGCTGGTTTATCGGTATTTTAAACAGGACGAGTTAAACACAATTGCCGACGGATTAACGAAGCAGCTGAAGAAAAGCTGTTTTCATCAGCTTTATCAAGGTTTTTTGGGTATCGATGCCTTGATTTACGAAGCAGAGGAACAGATCAAAATTCAACCCTGTCTGGAAATCAACCCGCGCTTCAATATGGGTGTTTTAAGCCAAGCGATTGAGCGGAAGATTCATGCAGAAAGCAGCGGTGTCTTTCAAACTTATTATCACCCCAAAACCTCCTACCTTGATTTTGCAGAAGAGCAGACAAAAAGTAATCCGCCTGTAACAACGGATGAACGATTGAGAAAAGGTTTTGTTTCCCTCACCGCTCCTGGAAAAAGCAGCCGGTTTGGCGCTTATATTCTGCTATTTTAAATACCGGTTCAGCACTTCAAACAGCGAATTCAGGCGAATTGGCTTCGCTAAAAACTCGTCGCATCCTGCCTCGACGCTTCGCTTTTCCTCGCCTGATAAAATGTAGGCACTTTGCGCCACAACGAGAACCTCAGGACGCATCGACTTGATTCGCTGGGTGGCTTCAAAACCATCCATTTCAGGCATATTTAAATCCATCAAAACCAAATCGATCTGCTTGTTTTCACCGAAAATACGAATGGCTTCCTTTCCATTTCCAGCCGACAAGGTGCTGACGCCATACTTATGCAAAGCAGCCCTAAAATAGCTGTCACTGTTCTCGTTATCCTCAACGATAAGAACTGTTTTCCCAGAAAAAACATCATTGATACTCGCCATAGCCATTGATTATTTTTTGAAAAGTTACGCAAAAAATTAAACTATCAAGTCAAATGCTTTTGCACAACATCATTCAGATCATTTGTTTTAAACAGTTTCTTATTAACAGGAACATAAAAAAACTGTTCAAATAAAACGTTTGAACAGTTTTTTGTATTTTAAAATCGACCGACTAAAAACTTCCAGATAGGCTCATCCTATTCCTTCTTCCGCTTAATGCTGCAACCAATTGGCTTGGTTTCGGTCTGCGCAATTTCGGCACCTGCAGCAAGATTGGCAATGGCCGTTTTCAAGTAGGCTTTTTTAACTCCGGATGCATCGTCGTAGTTATCATCGATCGCTCCTTTGTAAACCAGTTGGTAATCCTTGTCGAAAAGAAAAACATGCGGCGTGGTTTGACCACCAAAAGCGTTGGCCAGCAAGCTGTTTTCATCAACAAGGTACGGGAAGTTATAAGCCTTCTCTTTGGCATGCTTTTTCATCGCTTCGTACGAATCAACGCCATCGCGATTACCATAATTGGAGTTGACCACCACCATGCCCACATTGTGATCATCTGCCCATTTCTTTAAACCATTGTAACGGTCTTCCCATTTAATTACAAAGGGACAGGTATTACACGAAAAAATCAGTACCAGACCATTTTCATCAAGCGCATCGTCAAGCGACATTTTTTCGCCCGAAACGTCCAGCATTTTTACTGCCGTGTGCCTGGCTTTGTCGCCAATTTCCAAATGGGGTTCCCCCGCATAAGCAAGAAAACCAGTAACAATCAAAATAAAAGATAACAAGGTTTTCATATCTGCATTCATATTGGTTATGAAAGAATAACAAAACCTTTTTGCAAGTTGTTTGTAAATAAATCTAAACAACTGTAAATGCTTAGAGAAATCCGAAATAATTACCAAAAACACAAGTTAGAAGAAGCCAAATTGCCGGAAGATCCAATCGCATTGTTTGATTATTGGCTGAAAGAAGCGATTAAAGAAAAGGTGCAAGAGCCCACAGCAATGGTTGTGGCCACCGCGGCTGACGGCATTCCGGATGCAAGAATTGTGTTGCTGAAAGAAATTAGCGACGGGAATTTTCATTTTTACACCAACTACCACAGCACCAAAGGTCGCCAACTGGCCACCAACCCCCATGTCGCACTCAATTTTTTCTGGCCTGAATTGGAACGACAGGTTCGAGTAAAAGGGACCACATCAAAAGTGAACGATGCGCTTTCGGAAGAATATTTCAATACCCGACCACGCGAAAGTCAGCTGGGGGCATGGGCCTCGGCCCAAAGCGAAACCTTGACGAACCGTCAGCAATTAGAGCAAAAATACGAGGAGCTGGAAAAACATTATGAAGGCGAAGTCATCCCCAAACCAGCACATTGGGGAGGCTACCAGGTTGAGCCTTTCGAAATTGAATTTTGGCAGGGCCGTCCGGGCAGACTCCACGATCGGATTCAATATCAGAAAAATGCACAAGGTCAGTGGACATTCAGAAGACTTTCTCCTTGAGACTAAGACTTTGCGTTCGAGCATTTTGATTAAAAACATAGATATTTGATAGAATAATGAAGTTTGGAAAAGTTGACCATCCAGAGCACGTTGATTTCGCGTTGCCCCACGATCATCCCGGAACAAAAGTGATTCTTGAAAACACGACAGCCGACCAGAGATTAACGGTTTATGTTGGCTGTGCAAAATGGAACCGTCAGGATTTGAAGGGATTCTATCCGAGAGGCACAAAAGATGAATTGGCTTATTATGCCACTCAGTTCAACTCAATTGAATTGAATGCGACATTCTACCGGATGTTCGATTCGGAACAAATAAAAAACTGGCGGGACAAAACCCCGGCAGACTTTAAGTTTTTCCCAAAAATAACCCAATCAATCAGCCATATGCGACGATTGAACAATGTAGAACAACTAACCGAGGCCTATTGCGACAACATTGTTCATTTTGAAGAAAAACTGGGGATGGTTTTTCTCCAATTGCACAACAATTTTGGTTACAAAAATTTTGATCGACTAGCCTCGTTCGTTGAGAAATTCCCCAAAGCCATTCCGCTGGCTACCGAAGTTCGACACCACGAATGGTTTGATGACGAAAAGGCTTCCCGCGCGTATTATGATTTACTTGAAAAACACCACGTGACCAATATTTTAGTTGACACGGCTGGCCGACGAGATTTACTTCATATGCGCCTCACTACGCCTACTGCTTTTGTCCGCTTTGTCGGTGCCAATCATCCCGACAGCGAATACAAACGACTGGATGACTGGGTGGATCGGTTGGAGCATTGGGTTGGTTTGGGTTTAAAGAACATCTATTTTTTCGTTCACCAAAACCTGGAAAAGGAATCTCCTACCCTTTCGGCTTATTTCATCAACAAAATAAACGAACGACTTGGAACGAACTTAAAACCACCAACCCTTCCAAACGCAAGCGGGAGCTTGTTTTAACAAACTCCCGCTCAACTATTTTGTACCGAAATAATGATTTTACTTTTCTGTAAGCTTTTCTTCGATGAAGCCTCCCAAAGCCAGATAATCTTCGTACAGTTTCTGGTATTTGGCAACATTCTCCGGAATTGGATGATATTCTTGTTCGAAACCACCGCCCATTTTTTTCTGAGCTTCATTTGTTGTGGCATACACACCGGCAACTACAGCGGCGGCCATGGCTGAACCCAAGGCACAAGCCTGCTCCGAGCGCGCCACTTTGATGGGCATATTCAGCACATCGCAAACAATCTGCATCACCAATGTCGATTTTTTGGCCACACCGCCCAGGGCGATTACGCCGTCAATGCGAACGCCTTCGCTACGAAACCGATCAACTATGGCTTTTGAGCCAAACGCTGTAGCTTCAACCAAAGCACGGAAAATACGTGGCGCATCGGTTCCCAGGCTCAGGCCCGCAATGGCGCCTTTCAGGTTCTGGTTGGCATCCGGTGTCCGCCGTCCGTTCATCCAATCAATGGCCAGCACGCCACTTTCGCCAATACCAATTTTTTCGGCTTCTTTTGAAAGTTCGGCAATCATGTTATCAGCCATTTCATCAATCAAAGCCTGGCGCTGTTCGTCGATTACCAAACTGCTTTTCGCCAGAATTTGTTCGGCAGGCCACATCAGCAGGCGTTTAAACCAAGCATAAATATCACCAAAAGCCGACTGACCCGCTTCCATGCCCAGCATACCCGGGGTTATGGAGCCATCCACTTGTCCGCAAATTCCGGCCACGAGTTTATCGCCAACTTCTTCCATTGGCGCTACCAACATGTCGCAGGTTGACGTTCCCATCACCTTACTCAGATGGTAGGGTTCAATCTCGGCACCCAAAGCACCAAGATGCGCGTCGAATGCACCAACGCCGACAACAACATCAGTTGATAAACCCAGCTTGTCGGCCCACTCTTTGGAAAGCTTGCCAACCGCCACATCGCAGGTATAGGTCTCCTTGTATAAACGATCGCGCAAACCGCCCAACAGCGGATCTAGTGCGGTTAAAAATTCTTCGGAAGGCAAACCGTCAAACGCTTCGTGCCACATGGCTTTGTGGCCCGCAGCACAACGGCTTCGTTTTAACGTTTTGGGACGGGTATTTCCTACCAGCACTGCCGGAATCCAATCGCAATGCTCGACCCACGAATTGGCGGCCCGATAAACCGCAGGATCAACCCGCGATACGTGCAACAATTTAGCCCAAAACCACTCCGAAGAATAAACACCACCTTCAAACTTGGTGAAATCGATATCCCACTGGCGGGCCAAATCATTAATTTGATCGGCTTCCTTGACCGCCGTGTGGTCTTTCCAAAGAACGAACATGGCGTTGGGATTTTCCTCAAAACCAGGGGTTAATGACAGCGGCGTTCCTTTTTCATCGACCGCCACAGGGGTTGAACCAGTGGTATCAACAGAGATTCCAACCACATTTTCAGCCACACCTTCCGGCGCCTGTTTCAAGGCTTCCACAATGGTGTACTCCAATCCTTCAAGGTAATCTTTCGGATGCTGGCGAAACTGGTTTTGTGCAGGATCGCAATACAGGCCTTTCTTCCAGCGGGGATATTCGAAAACCACACTGGCCACTTCTTCACCCGTCTCTACGTTCACAATGAGCGAACGCACCGAGTCCGAACCGTAATCCAATCCGATCGTGTATTTTGCTTGTGTCATTTTAATTCAATTTTTAGTTTTTATTGTCCATAATAGGCATCTTTCCCGTGCTTACGCAGAAAGTGCTTATCGAGTAAAGTTTGCGACATTTCGGTGTTTGGATTAAGATGAAAGGAACGGAAAGTCATTTTAGCCACTTCTTCCAACACAACAGCATTGTGGACCGCCTCGTGAGGATCGGTTCCCCAGGAAAATGGTGCATGGTTATTGACCAGCACACCGGGCATAAAATCAGGATTCAGCTCTTTGAACCGTTCCACGATAACATTGCCGGTTTCCAACTCGTAAGCACCTCGAATTTCTTCATCCGTCATTTTTCGCGTACACGGAATTTCGCCATAAAAATAGTCAGCGTGTGTTGTTCCCACAGCAGGAATCGGCTTTCCGGCCTGTGCCCAGCTGGTGGCCCATTCGGAATGCGTATGTACAATACCGCCAATATTTTTAAAATTCCGGTACAACACCAAATGTGTCGGCGTATCGGACGAAGGCTTGTAGTTGCCTTCCACCTGCTTGCCATCCAAATCCAGCACAACCATATCTTCAGCTTTCATCCCGTTGTAGGAAACTCCGGAAGGTTTGATTACCACCAATCCTTTTTCCCGGTCAATTCCGCTGACATTGCCCCAGGTAAAAACCACCAGCTGGTGTTTCACCAGGTCAAGATTCGCCTGGCAAACCTGTTCTTTTAATTCCTCTAACATCTTGTCCTTTTTTAAATCAAAAAATTGCAATTACCTATTATCGTCTGGTACTTTTGTCTCCTACCAGAAATAAATATAAAAAGCCACGGTGATACCGAGAATGATGACGGTGTGCATCACATCCCAATGGTTCCAACTGGCTCGTGTTGCAGCTTTTTGTCCGGCAGTGGCCGATGAGAAGGTTAAGCCTTCCAGCTGGGCTGCAGGCGCCGACTGGGTAAAACGGCTGACCACCATAATGACCAGGATACTAAAAACCAACATACCACCACTGAAGAACAGCCAGTTGACATCGTAGAACAGGGTATAGAACCAGTTGGTAACACCTGTCTCGGCTGCCCACACTTTCACATCGGCATAGCCGTCAGCTTTTGCTTGCGTGGTATAAAGCACCTTGGCTCCAATGCGCAAAACCCCAATAATAAAGCCGGCAATCATCCCCCACATACCTCCTTTGGGAGTAGGTTTTGACGAAACAACGCCCAAAAGAAAGGCCGCTGCAATTCCTGGCGCCAGCACCGACTGCACATCCTGCAAATAGGTATAAAGTACATCGCCAATACTACGCATCACCGGAATCCACAATACGCCCAAGACCACCACGACAACGGTCGCAATTCGTCCAACATGCAACAACCGGCGTTCGCTGGCTTCGGGACGGTATTTTTTATAGAAGTCGATGGTAAAAAGCATAGCTGACGAATTAAACAAGGAAGCCAACGAACTCATTAAAGCCGCCAAAATTCCACAAACAACCAGCCCTTTTACACCGGCAGGCAGCAAAGTGGCAACCAGCGTTGGGAAAGCAGCATCAGAGTTTGTTAAGGCAAACACCTGCCCATTGATCACCACGCCTTTTTGTGCCATCGCGAAAGCAATCATTCCCGGAATCATAAATAAAAACACGGGAGTTAACTTCAGGTAGGCACCGAAAATCGTTCCCCGGCGGGCTTCCGTTTCGTTTTTACCCGAAAGCACCCGCTGAACGATAAACTGGTCGGTACACCAGTACCAAAAGCCAATCACGGCTGATCCAATAAATACGCCCAACCAAGGAAAATCCTGGTCGCGGTTACTTCGGATCAGGTTGGTCATGCTGTCTCCATAGTCGTTTACCGGAGTCGCACTGGCAATAGCCATCATCTCGTCCCACCCGCCCAGCGCACGCAGTCCTAAAACAACGATGATGATGGAGCCTAAGAGCAATATTGGGGTTTGCAATACCGATGTATAAAGTACCGATTTCATACCACCAATAACGGTGTAAATCGCTGTCAGTAGAACAAGTCCCACAGCCGATATCCAGAAGAAATCAATTCCCCACACAGACTCAATTCCAAATACTTCCTTGAAAACCAATCCGCCGGCGTAAACCGTTACGGCCACTTTGGTCAACACGTAACTGATCAGCGAGATCATGGATAAAATGGTACGCGATTCTTTATTGTACCGTCTTTCCAGAAACTCGGGCATGGTGGTCACCATACTTCGCGAATAGAAAGGGACAAACACCCATCCCAGCACCAGGATCATCCATCCCTGAATTTCCCAGTGGGCCATCGCCATTCCGCTCGAGGCGCCGGCTCCAGCCAAACCAATTAAGTGTTCCGATCCAATATTGGAAGCAAAAATAGACGCTCCGATAGCGATCCACGAGGCTCCCCGCCCTGCGAGGAAATAATCGCCTGAAGTTTCTTCTTTCTGCCTAAACACCCACACAATAATCCCGATCAGTGCAAGGGCAAAAATCCCGATCACAATCCAGTCAAGTAAACCCATTAGTTCAAAGTTTTTAGTTTGTGTTTATTAGTTCAAAAAATTCTAAAGTCCTTTGGAAAGGTGATAATACAAATCATTCCATTTCAGTTCTTTTTTGAAATCTGAAATTTGGGTATTTTCATCAATCACCACCAACTCAAGACCAATCATTTCGGCCAAATCTTCCAGGTATTCTCTGTTCAATGCCATACTAAAGCTGGTATGGTGAGCTCCGCCAGCTAAAATCCAGGCTGCAGCGCCAATTTCCAGGTTTGGCATTGGAACCCACAAGGCGCAGGCCACGGGCAATTTCGGAAGTGCTTTTGGGGTGATACATTTCACCGGATTAAGGATCATGCGCATGCGGCCTCCCATATCAACCAAGGTTGCATTGATACCATCGCCTTCGGGAGCATTGAACACCAAACGGGCCGGAGCATCCTTGCCTCCAATTCCCAAGGGGTGTACTTCAATTTTGGGTTTTGCCGCCGCAACTGTCGGACAAATTTCAAGCATGTGCGCACTCAAAACGGCTGGTTGCGCCGGATCCAAATGGTAGGTATAATCTTCCATGAATGAGCAGCCACCTTCCAAGCCCTGGGCCATCACTTTCATGATACGAACCAAAGCCGATTGTTTCCAGTCGCCTTCAGCACCAAAACCATATCCTTGCTCCATCAATCGCTGACAGGCCAGCCCAGGTAGTTGCTTCAGTCCATGCAAATCTTCGAAATTGGTGGTAAAAGCCTTATAACCATGCTTGTCTAGGAATTTCTTCAAGCCCAATTCAATCTTGGCCTGGTAACGAATATTCTCATTCGATTGATCATCCAGTTGATACTCGCTCGCATAAACGTCCATCAAAGCGTCGATGTCGGTTTCTGAAACTGTGTCCATACTGGCCACCAAATCGCCTACCCCATGATAGTTTACCTGCCAACCTAAAACACGCTGAGCTTCAACTTTATCGCCCTCGGTTACAGCCACATGCCGCATATTATCACCAAAACGACAGATTTTCAAACTCTTCGATTCGTTGTAACCAACAGCAGAGCGCGTCCACCTACCTAGTTTCTCCTGCACATTTTGATCTTCCCAATGGCCTACAATCACCTTCCGGTTTAGGCGCATGCGCGAGCAGATAAACCCAAATTCGCGGTCGCCATGGGCCGATTGGTTCAGGTTCATGAAATCCATATCAATGGTTTCCCATGGAATATCGCGGTTAAATTGGGTATGCAGGTGAACAAACGGTTTATTCAACACGCTCAGCCCCTGAATCCACATTTTCGAGGGAGAAAAAGTATGCATCCAGGTTATCAGCCCAATACAGTTGGGTGAACTGTTGGCCTCGAGGCAGCAATTGTAAATTTCGTCGGGTGTTTTCAGCACCGGCTTAAAAACAATTTTTACAGGAATAGCAGCTGAAGCATCAAAAGCCTTGGCTATAGTTTCTGAGTCTTTATCAACTTGTTGCAACGTTTTTTCGCCATACAAATTCTGACTACCAGTGATAAACCAGACTTCATACGATTTTAAATCCTTTGTTTCCATCGTGTAGTTTTTTATGATTTGTTATACTTTAATAATTCGACCGATTTCTTTTTCTTGAATGCCTTCCTGGTGATAGCAATAGTAGTAGGCTCCTTTTTTCGATTCTGTGGAATCTTTTCTGTTTGACCTTTTCAAAATACCCAACGACAATATTTTCTTTCTGAAATTACCCGGATCAAGTTCGCGCTGAAAAATTGCTTCGTAAAGTCGTCGCAACTGGGTGAGCGTAAAAAGCTCGGGCAACAACTCTGACCCAACCAATTGATAGCCGGCTGTGTATTGCAGTTTTGCCAGAGCTTTTGCTACCATTTCGTTATGATCGAAAATTAGGTCGGGCATATCCGTTAATGAATACCAGGTCGCACCATATTCCTTTAAAAGGTTTTCATCGTACTGATCCAGTCGTACCAAGGCGTAATAAGCCAAACTGATGACCCGGGCTGCTTTTTCGCGATCTGGCTCGGCAAAGGCGGCCACCTGCTCCATGAAAATATTATCCAGTCCGGTGGTCTTTTTCAATATCCGTATGGCCGCCTGATCGGAAGACTCATGATTCTGAACAAATCCTCCAGGCAAAGACCAGTTTCCTTTTGACGGTTCAAAACTACGCGGATAAAGCAGCAGTTTCAGCTCACCGTTGTTATAACCAAAGATGACACAGTCTACTGCAACATAATGCCTGGGGTGCGCCCCATACATTTCAGACAAGAATTCATTTGTTGATTCCATAGGTTTCAAAATTATAAAAGTATTATTTACTCTTAATAGGCTTTCTTATTTTTTTTCAGATAAATGTTCTATAACACAAAAGTAAGCGATCTGACTTTCTTTATTAAGAATCAACTTAAAATCGATCGAAGAAGAATCCGTAGCTCTGTCCATTCACTTTTTAGTTTACCCAAGCTGGTACTTGCAGATTTTGCCCATGAAACAGAACGACGAAAAATTCATCAAAAACAAACGACTCAATGACATTTTTTTTATATTTGCAACGCTTTAAACGAAAAGCCAGAGCTGATGGATTTGTTAGCCGAAAGCAATCTATTTTTGCATTGTTTCACAACTTACTGCCCAGATGGTGAAATTGGTAGACACGCCAGCTTGAGGGGCTGGTGACCGATTATGGTCGTGCAAGTTCGAGTCTTGTTCTGGGCACAATTCGAAATTCAAATAAAAACAAAAGCGCTTAAATTCAATGATTTAAGCGCTTTTGTTTTCAGGGTATGTATTAAAAATGGAGAACCAATTACCGAATATGACTAACAGGGACCAGTCGGTGTTCAAAGATCAAGCTCCTATTCTGCTGATATACTCAAATAAAAAAGGTGCTCAATCCATTGATTTTAAGCACCTTTAATTCAAATTAGTTTGTATTTCTGTACCCCGGACGGGATTCGAACCCATGACCTACTGCTTAGAAGGCAGTTGCTCTATCCAACTGAGCTACCGAGGCATCCTTAAAGCGGTTGCAAAGATATAAAAATATCAAAAACGGCAACCGTGCAAAAAGTATATTTTCAGCTAATGTCCGATTCGGTCAAACTACACCAGGTGAATATTGTGTTCGCGGCATTGTTTGTACATATCTTCCGGCCAAATACTCGATTGAATTTCTCCAATATGTGCTTTACGCAGGAAATACATGCACATGCGTGATTGCCCGATACCTCCGCCAATTGACAGCGGAAATTCGTCGTTCAACAGGCGCTTGTGCCACAAAAGCTCCTGGCGGTCTTCGGTATTGGTGATTTTTAACTGGTGCAACAGCGTTTCCTTATCAACGCGAATCCCCATCGATGATATTTCGAATGAACTTTGCAGTACCGGGTTCCAAATCAGAATATCACCATTCATACCTTTGTACCCATTTACGGTTTCGGTCGACCAGTCGTCGTAGTCTGGTGCACGGCCATCGTGAATCTGTCCGCTGGGCAGCTCACCCCCAATGCCAATAATGAAAACGGCGCCATGGGCTTCGGCTATGGCATTCTCCCGTTCTTTCGGAGTCAGGTCTGGATATCTGGCTTCCAGTTCTTCGGCATGGATGAAGGTAATTTCTTCGGGTAAAATCGGCGTAATCTGCGGATAGTGTTCAAACACAAAAAACTCGGTCCTCAACAACACGGTATAGATTTTCCGGACAATTTTTTTCAGAAATTCCAGGTTGCGTTCTTCACTTGTAATCACCCGTTCCCAGTCCCACTGGTCCACATAAAGCGAGTGAATATTGGTCAGTTCTTCGTCCGGACGGATCGCATTCATGTCGGTATACAATCCGTAGCCCGGATCAATATCCAGGTCGGCCAGGGTCATCCGCTTCCACTTGGCCAGCGAGTGTACGACCTCGGCAACATGGTCATTCAACTCTTTCACCGGAAAAGTCACCGGACGTTCAATGCCGCTCAAATCGTCGTTAATACCGGTGCCTTTCAGTACAAAAAGAGGTGCCGTTACTCGGCTTAACTTCAATTCGGAAGACAAATCCTGCTGAAAAAAATCCTTGACCAGCTTAATGGCCTTTTCCGTCTGTCTCAAGTCAAGATGAGACTTGTAATTCTCCGGGAAATATAGTTTCATATGCTATTAAGTATCGCTGTATTGATGCAGCTTGATGTAAATTGGTTATTTTCTGGGCGCTAAAATTAGCAAGAATCTTTCAATTTGGCGGAAAATTCGCCATTAATTCAAGAAAATGACATCCAGACAAACAGAATCTATTTGAACGATTTGTTCTTCTTCAAAAAATCAACTCACCGAATTTGCTATTTTTGCAGCCCTATGAGCGGAAGCATGCGGTTCAATATCATCAGTCTGTATCTGATAAAATTTGCCAAGTGGTTTAACTTGGTCATGCCAGTGGTGGTGATTTTCTACCAGGACAACGGCCTGAGCATGCAAGAAATTTTCTGGCTCAAATCCATCTATTCCATGGCTATTGTCTTCATGGAAATCCCTTCGGGCTATTTGGCTGATGTGTGGGGGCGCAAACACACGCTACTGCTGGGTGCCATTTTGGGAGCCGGCGGATTTGCCTTGTACTCCTTCTCCTATGGATTTTGGGCCTTTGCCGTCGCAGAAATCGTGCTCGGACTGGGGCATAGCTTTGTTTCGGGGGCCGACTCCGCCATGCTTTACGACACCTTGAAATCATCGAAAAAAACCGACCAATACATTAAGCAGGAAGGTTGGATCACCTCGGCCGGGAACTTCGCCGAAGCCATTGCCGGCGTAACAGGCGGCTTGCTGGCCACCATCAGCCTGCGCATGCCCTTCTACTTCCAGTTTGCCATTGCCGCCATTGCTATTCCTGCGGCCCTGTTCCTGAAAGAACCGAAATGGCATGCCAAGGAAGTTGCCCAAAGTTTCAGCACGATTCTGCAAACCATTCGAAAAACTTTTAACCACCGCGAGTTGCGTGCCGCAATTTTGGTTTCTTCATTTACCGGAACAGCATCGCTTACCTTTGCCTGGTTTGTGCAGCCGTACTTTAAAGCAGCCGATGTGCCTTTGTCGGCTTTTGGAATCCTGTGGACCTTGCTCAATCTATCGGTTGGCGTTTCCTCCTTTTTATCCTACAAAGTGGAGAAACGGCTAGGCCAGCGCAATTCATTACTGATTATCATTTTCGGATTAAGCCTGAGCTACCTTTTGGCGGCTTGGGAAATCAGTCTGGCTGGCATCGCCATCCTGTTTGCCTTCTACTTGTTTCGCGGTATCGCCCACCCCATCCTGAAAGATTACATCAACCGCTACACCCAGTCCGAAGTGAGGGCCACCATCTTGTCGCTTCGGAATTTTGTCATTCGCATCAATTTCGCCATTATTGGCCCCTTGCTGGGCTACCTCACCGACGAGTTTAGCCTGGGTACAGCACTGCTGGTCGCCGGAATCACCTATCTTGTTGCCGCTTTGGCTACTGCCCTGCCCCTTCTTTCAACCAGCAGCTCAAAAGAAACTATGGAATAAACAATTCATTTTGGACATTATTCTTTATTTTCAGACTCTGAATTCACAAGCACTAAACCAACTAATCCGATGAAAATTTTCCAATTCAGTTTTCTCCTCACCCTTTGTTTTTTTGTTTTCGAGTTGAAAGGCAAGCAACCCGTTAAAATCATTTTCGACACCGACATGGGGCCCGATTACGATGATGTTGGCGCCATTGCCGTGCTGCATGCTTTGGCCGCCCAAGGCGAATGCGACATACTGGCTTGCTGTGCCAGCGATGGCTACCCGACTATCGCACCAACCATCGACGTATTTAATCAATATTTTAAACGTGCCGATATCCCTGTTGGCGCTGCAGGCAAAGATGCGCCTGATTTTAGTGCCGGAAACCACTGGAACGACTCCATTGTAACCAAGTATTTCAACCAAAACAAAACCAATGCAGACTATCCATCGGCTGTGGAAGTTTACCGGAAAACGCTGGCCAGGCAAAAAAACAACAGCGTAACAATTGTCACCGTAGGGTTTGTGAGCAACCTGGCCGACTTGTTGCAGTCCGGCCCCGATGAGTTTTCGCCACTCTCCGGATTGGAACTGGTGAAGAAGAAAGTGAAAAACTGGGTAGCTATGGCCGGACGCTTTCCCGAAGGAGGCGAATTTAATGTCAACCGACATCCGGAAGCTTCGTTTGAGGTCTTTCAACATTGGCCAACGCCCATCCTGTTCAGCGGATGGGAAATCGGTTCATCTATTTTCACCGGGCGCCGGTTGGCTGATGAAGGTTCGGTCAACAATCCGCTGGCCTGGGCTTACCGCTACAACCTGGATACCTACGAAGGAAAAAAAGCCGATAAACGACAATCATGGGATCAAACTGCCGTACTTTGCGCGGTGCGAAATCCCGAAGACTACTTCTATGTCGCGGGCCCCGGCAAGTTTGTCATCTTCGAAAACGGGCACAATACCTGGGATCCCGACACCGATGCCAGCCACTACTTCCTGGTACACAAATATCCGTATCATAAAATTGCTGATGTGATTGATGAATTGATGCTTTACGAGCGGCAACCATAGCTTTTCGACAGCTAAACGGTCAATTTCAAACCGTCGTAAGCCAGAAACACATTTTCGGGCAATTGCGGCTCAACGTCGGCATGTTTGCCCATCAGGTGCGAGATGTGGGTGAGATAAGCGCTTTGGGGCTTCAATTCTTCAATCAGTGCCACCGCTTCTTCAATATTGAAATGCGAAATGTGTTTTTCGAAACGAAGCGCATTCACCACCAGCAAATCCAAGTCCTTCAGTTTTTCCTTTTCCTCCGGATCCACCCGGTTGACATCGGTGAGGTAGGCCATTTTTCCAAGCCGGAATCCAAACACCGGCAATTTGTGGTGGTAGCCACGCACCGGAATCACCTCGACAGAATTGAAGCTGAAGGGTTTGTTTTCAATCAGATGCAGGTTCATTTGCGGAATGCCGGGATACTTGTGCTCTTCAAACACATAGTCGAAAACGCGCTTAATGGTTTGGTGGACCCGCTTTTCGGCATAAATATCGGTAGGATGTTTTTGTACCCAATTGAAAGCCCGAATATCGTCCAAGCCAAAAATATGGTCGGTGTGCTCATGGGTCAAAAAGATGGCATCGAGCTTTTGCAGGCCAATGCGCAACATTTGCTGGCGAAAATCAGGCCCCGCGTCAATCACAATCTTGTGCCCGTTGGCGTCAATAAAAAGAGCCGTCCGCAAGCGTTTGTCTTTCGTATCAGCCGACCGGCACACCGCACAATTGCAGGCCACCACCGGAACCCCTTGTGAAGTGCCGGTTCCCAGAAATTCAATTTGTATGTTTAACTTCTGTCCCATAACTGTCAGCAAAACTACAAAAATTCAATTTTCGAAGGCTGCCCGTGTAAATTAATTAATTTTGAAGAAATTTTGATCTATGGCCAATTTGTATTTGATTCCGTTAACCTTGGGCGAAAGTGAACTCAACACGGTGCTACCCGACAGAAACAGCTCAGTCATTCGTTCCATTTCGCACTTTATTGTTGAGAATATCCGAACTGCCCGGCGTTTTCTGAAAAAAGTGGACCGTGAGATTGACATTGATTCGCTGCACTTTTACGAGCTGAACAAGCATACCGATAAGAAACAACTGCATGCCTACCTCGACCCAATCAAGGCAAACTTGCCCATGGGCATCATGAGCGAAGCCGGCTGCCCAGGCGTGGCCGATCCCGGCGCCGAGGTGGTGCGCATTGCCCACGAAAAAGGCATCCGCGTGGTTCCACTGGTGGGGCCTTCCTCCATTTTGCTAGCCATGATGGCCTCGGGCATGAACGGACAAAACTTCGCCTTCAATGGCTACCTGCCCATACCCAAAGGCGAAAAAGCCAAACAAATCAAGCAGCTTGAAAGCCGCATTTACACTGAAAACCAAAGCCAACTGTTTATTGAAGCGCCCTACCGCAACCTACAGCTGCTGGGCGATTTGCTGACCAACTGCCAAGCCCACACCAAACTGTGCATTGCCTGCGACCTCACGCTCGACACCGAGTTTATTCAAACCCGCTCCATCAACGATTGGAAAAAACACCAACCCGACATCCAAAAACGACCGGCTATTTTTGTGCTGGGAAAGTGAAGCAACAGTGAGAGGCCTGCGGAGGTTGGTATAGTAACCTATCGCGACGATGCAAGCTGGGCTTTAGCCCAAACGGGTTTTGGGCTAAAGCCCGATTGTTGCAGGCGATCCCGTGTCCCCCGGATAAATCCGGGGGTTAATGATGCTGTCGGTGATTTCTCTTCGAATGATCCAGCGGTTGGTGCCGGTACCGGTCGGTGTTCATCCACTGCCTTGGAATCTGCACCATGCAGTAACCCGGTACTTCAGGGCCGGGCGGTTGCGATAACTCAACATGGGCTTTAGCCTCATCATTGAGCGGGTTTGCTTCTAGCAAAATACGCCGGACAAGTCTCCTTTAGCTTGTGAACAGCCGAAATCCTGCCGGGGAAGGGAAAAACAGCTCAGAGACTGCTCAACAGCCATTGGGAAGCCAGGATTTTGCTCCGGGGCCACTCATTTTCCGCCGTGGATAAGATTTTTTGCGCTGTGGCGGCATTTTTTTCGCTGTGGACAAGATTTTTCCCGTCGTGGCGGCATTTTCTCCATTGTGGATAAGATTTTTGGCGTTGGGGAGGCTTTGTTCTCGCTGTGGAGGGTCGGTTGGCGTTGGGGAGGGTAAAAAGCCGCCGGGGAGGGTCATCCCAGCTCGGGGCCGCTAAAATCAAGGCTTTCAGAATTCATCAAGCGTAATTAACGCTTCCGTTTGGTTTTCATCTCTGTAAAACACCTATGATCCGTATTCGCAAATTGTTCTTGCTTTTCCGGCCAGTAGGGTGCTGTCAAAGTTGATCTGACTCAACGGTCCGGAACTTTTTTCGCCCAACACCGCCAGTTCCACCAAGTTCTGCACCATGTCGGCGTGTGAATTGCCTTCGCGAATCCACATCACCCTTTTCAAAACATGGCCGTGATCGCGATAGTCAAATGGGGAGGGAGAGGAAGTTGGTAGAAAGCTATCCCAATGACCGGTTCATAAATCACAAAATCTATGTTCCATCCACCAAACACAGGAGCTCCGCTTGCTTCAGTTCCCAAAAAACACCTGTTTGAAAATTTTAATAGGGCAAGCAGTCGCTGGTTTAGTTGATTTTACTATTTTCAGGGCTGCAAAAATTGAGGGGAATCACTCCCAATACAAATCATTAATTATAACCAATTTGTCGTTTTCAATAAATTTAGAATGATGGAAAAGAAATCTACCCGACCCATTTCAGTATTTAAAACAATCGTACCAATTCTTGTAATTATTCTAAGTTTTTCTTCGTGTAACAAGAAAAAACCCGAGAATGGACCGATTTACAACAAAGCGTTTAAACAAGTCATTTTGGATGCACGGAAAGACCTGGCCACACACATGATCACCGGCTTTACACCAGGCACTTCGATTTCTGTTTCGGTTGACGGTGAAATCGTTTGGTCCGAAGGACTTGGCATGGCCAGCAAAGAGCTGAATGCGCCGGTAACACGCGACACGAAATTCCGTATCGGCAGCAGTTCGCAGTTGTTTACCACCTTCCTGATTGCCAAACTACAGGAAGAAGGTTTGCTGGATTTGGATGACAGCTTTTATGACTACATCCCCGAATTTCCAAAGAAAGATTTTGACTTCACCCCACGAATGCTGGCCGCTCAGGTGGCCGGTTTTCCCGAAAGCTCGCGGACCCAACTGCTTCAGCAAGATTTAAAAATCCGCACCCTGAAAGACTACATCAGCGAGTATGAAAATGATCCTTTGGTGTACGAACCCGACACCTATTACTTTAAGTCGGACTATAGCCTGGCCCTGTTGGGAATTCTGGCTGAAGAACTGACCGACCAAAATTTTTCAAGCTTAATCAGGGAAACCATCTTGGATACGCTCAAACTCGACGATACCATGATTGACAGTCAACTGAGTATTATCCCAAACCGAAGCAATGCTTACCACCGCGATTTCATTGCCCGACTGGTGAATGCCCCCAGCGTCAATCTGGCGCCCATGGCTCCGGCATTGGGATTTTTATCAACGGCCGACGATTTGAACAAAGCGGCCCAGCAAATTCTGGAACCCGGTTTCTTCAATCAGGAAAGCATCGATTTGTTTCATGAGCCGTATCAACTGCGTACCGGACAACAGCTAAACAGTAGTTTCGGATGGCTGGCCACCGTTGATCGCGACGGCCGGAAACTTCTGGGTCAGGCTGGGAGCACTGTTGGCGGAAGTTCGGCTATTGCGGTCTATCCTGAAGCTAAGCTCGTGGTCAGTATTTGCTCGAATTTAGGTGATGACATGGATGAACTGCCCGTTTTAAAAATTGCCAGTCACTTTTTAAAGCAGATCGCGCCACTACCTGCTGACACGCTGGGAACCCCTGCGGAATAAAGCCAACGGATTGTTCGAATGGCTCCCTTCTGGGACCGGATGAAATAGGAGAACAATCTTCCATCAATCTTCTCTGTCAAAGTAGAAAAAGATGAAAACTGAAGGCCATTAAAAACAGCAAAAGACCATTGAATTCAATGGTCTTTTGCTGTTTTTATTTGGATTGGACAATGGCAGGCCGGATAAAACACCGGCAACCTGCCACGCCGTTTCGATATCGAACGAAGCTTACGGCAGTATTTTCCCGTCTTCCATGATGAGCTCGTAAAAATAGCCGGCGCCAAAGTCTTTGTCCAGGGTTACGGTACCTTCAACAACAATTACGTCGCCCACTTCAGCCACTTCATTCGACGTGATGGTCAAATCGTAGTTTTCGCCATGTTTGGTTCCGTCCTGAATGTGCAGCCAATTACGCGACATGATGTTCTTATTTACTTTGACCACCTGACCTTTCACGGTCACTTGCTGTCCTGAAAAATCGCTTTTTGAAGCATACAAGTCAGCAATGGACACGCCACCATCAACCGGGTTAATCTGAATACCTTCGTTAAAATCTTCGAGCGCCTTGCCTTGCGGCGATTGCTTTCCAGCCACCGGATTGTTTGAGGTAATGGGTTGCTGGCTGAACTTCTGCACAAAATAAATCGAGTCAAACACCCGCCCCAAAGCTTTACTTTCAAAATCCTTCATTTCCAGGGCTGACTCATAATAGTACTTTTCTCCCACTTCGACTTCCTGCCGGTTGACGGCCAACCAAAATTCCTGGCTGTTTTCGCTCACTTTCAAGTAGGTGTAGGTACTGGTTTGAATCACTTCCTCAACCGTTACCTGATGAACCAGTGAACTGGTATCAAGGGGTTGCACGGCTTCTTTCTTTTTCTGAACACAGGATGACAACAAGACGCTGCCAATCAACAAGGCAAATAATAATCTCATAATACGATCATTTAATTTTATTTCTAAAACATCTGGTCTGCAAAGAAAGTTGAAATTATTCACGACTACTATAAAAACGGTTCAAAATTGCTCCGTCGTTGGTTTCTTTCGACAGCGACTCAATCACACCTTTGGGCACGTCGTACACATCGAGTAAAATCAACCCATCCAAACAGCTGTTAAATTTGGGGTCGACATTAAAGCCAATGATATTGGCGTTCAGCTTGATGTATTTTTTCAGCAATACGGGCAATCCGGTGTTGAGCTGGTCCACATCGCCAATAAAACGGTCGAGTTTGTTGATGTCGTCGAGGTTTTCCATAATCACATTCATGTTCGGGTCGGGACTTTTAAACTTGAATGCTTTTCGAGGCGATACCAGCCGGGCATTTTGCCAGTCGAAATGGTGCGACATGATAAACTTAATGATCAGTTCTTTCGAGGTTTTTGCATAATTGGCACTGATACTGACCGGCCCGATCAGATAACGGTACTCCGGGTTTTTCAGCAAAAAATAAAGAATCCCTTTCCACTGCAGAAACAAAGGCAGCGGCTGGCGCTGGTATTCCTTCACTACAAACGAGCGGCCCAGCTCGACAGCCTGTTCCAGAATGGGCTCAAACGATTCATGCAACTTAAACAAACTGTGAATATAAAACCCGCGCAAGCCAAACTCATGCAAAATATCGGCTCCTTTACCTATGCGGTAAGCTCCGACAATCTTTTCTGCTTCAACATCCCAAATAAAAAGCTGGTGATAATACAAATCGAATTCATCCAAATCAATGCCACGGTTGGTTCCCTCGCCCACTTCGCGAAAAGTCATTTCGCGCAGCCGGCCAATTTCATACAGAATCGTAGGAATCTCGTTCGATGGCGCGCAAAACACCTTGAAATTTTTCACCTGAAACAACAAGCTGTCGCTTCCCAATCCCGCAACTTCATTTTTGATGGTGTCGGGCAACGAGGCTTTCACAATTTCTTCCACCCGCTTTTGCCTTTTCAGCGAATAGTTGAAAAAACGTTTCACCTGTATTCGCGAGTTCAGGCTATACGTTCTGGCCCTCAGGTAACGGCCAAACTGGTACACCTCCGGAAAGGTTGCCTGTTCACTGACCGAAATAGTGGAGCCAATCCGAATCTTAACCGGCTTACGGCGCTTATTGAGCAGCTCCGATGGCAGCCTGGCCTGTTGCAAATTGGGCTTAATTCGGCCCATGAGATGAAACAAGCGGCTGTTGTGCCCACTGAAATAAACCGGAATAACCGGAACCTCGGAGTGCTTAATAAACTTGAGTGCCGCATACTGCCACTGCCGGTCGGTAATTTTATAGTTGGCCTGGTAGCCCGACACCTCACCCGCCGGAAACAGGCAGAGCCCACCGCCCGAATCCAGGTGTTTCATGGCAGCTTTAATGCCACCAAAGCCGGACGAAGTGGATTTGCGGGACTCAAACGGATTGACAGGCAAAAAGAAATCACTGATGGGTTCAATCTTTTTCAGAAGAAGATCAGCCATCACCTTCACATCCGAGCGCACGAGGCTAATAATTTTGATGAGCAAAATCGCGTCGAGCCCACCAAACGGATGGTTAGCCACAACAATAAAAGGCCCCGTTTTCGGAATCTTGCGCAACTCCTCCGCATCAAACTCGTACTTGATTTCCAAAATTTTGATCAACTCATCAATAAACGCCGTGCCCTGCTTGTCGGCTATCTGCCCATAAAGCCGGTTCAGCTTACTAAACCGTAAAACATACATGATGAACTTGGCAAGGTTTTCACCGCCCAGATAAGCCAGGTAGGGAGTGGCTTGAAGAATGTCTTTAGGTTTGACAATTTCCATGATTCAGGTTTTATTCTCGCTCTAAATTTAGAAAGGATAAAGCTTGCTTTTACACAATGACGCGGTTTTTTTAAATTGAGTTCCACCTAAAAAAGAGATCAAAGTCTTTTAAATCAACAAAAGCAGGTTAACTTTGCCATCATAAATCAAGAAGGAGCGACACGTGAATCAGTTATACGAAAAATATCAGACAACCGATTGGTTGCCGACCACCCGAAAAGAAATGGACGAACGCGGCTGGGACGAAGCCGATATTATTTTATTTACCGGCGATGCCTATGTTGACCACCCGTCTTTTGGAGCGGCCGTCATTGGCCGGATCCTGGAAGCCGAAGGATTACGCGTGGCCGTTGTTCCCCAACCCAACTGGCTCGACGACTTGCGTGACTTCAAAAAGCTGGGCACTCCCCGACTCTACTTTGCCGTGACCTCGGGAAATATGGATTCGATGGTCAACCATTACACCGCCAACAAACGCAAGCGCTCCAAAGATGCTTACACACCCGGCGGCCAGCACGACAAGCGTCCGGACTATGCGGCCACGGTGTATTGCAACATTCTGAAGAAACTCTACCCCGACACGCCCGTTATGCTGGGTGGTATTGAAGCTTCCCTGCGGCGGGTGACGCACTACGATTACTGGCAGGACAAGCTGAAACCATCGATTCTGAAAGAAGCCAAAGCGGATTTGTTATTCTACGGAATGGGTGAAAAATCCATCCTCGACTTTACCCGGCTGGTGCAGCGAGGCGTTGATGCCCGTACGATTACCAACCTGCCGCAAACGGCTTTTTTGGTTGATAAAGATGCCAGCTATGCCACCAACAAGAAATGGAATAACATCGATTTGTATTCGCACGATGAGTGCCTGAGCGACAAGAAAAAGTTCGCCAAAAACTTCATGCATATTGAAGAGGAGTCCAACAAGTCGGAAGCCAATAAAATTACCCAGCACATTGGAAACCAGCAAGTGGTGGTCAACCCGCCCTGGCCGCCGTTGGAAGAAAAGGAAATTGACCGCTTTTACGATTTGCCCTTTACCCGGCTTCCGCACCCCAAATACAAAAACAAGGAAACCATACCGGCCTACGAAATGATCCGGCACTCGATCAATATTCACCGCGGGTGTTTTGGAGGCTGCACTTTTTGTACGATTTCGGCCCATCAAGGCAAATTTATTGCCAGCCGTTCCGAAAAATCGATTTTGAAAGAAGTGGAACAGGTCACCCAAATGCCCGACTTCAAAGGCTATATTTCAGACTTGGGCGGCCCATCAGCCAACATGTACAAAATGAAGGGAATTCACGAAGAAATCTGCCGCAAGTGTAAGCGCCCGTCGTGCATCTTTCCCGAAGTATGCAAAAACCTGGATGTGGATCACAAACCCATGCTCGACCTGTACCGCAAGGTTCGCCAAAATCCAAAGATTAAGAAAGCTTTTGTAGGCAGTGGCATCCGTTACGACATGATTCTACACGAAACAAAAGACAAGCAGGTGAATAAAAATAACATGGAATACCTGCGCGAAGTGGTGAAATATCATGTCTCAGGACGCTTAAAAGTTGCCCCTGAGCATACTTCAGATGATGTTTTAAAAGTGATGCGCAAGCCGTCATTCAGTCATTTTTATAAGCTCAACAAAGTCTTCAACGAAATCAACAAACAAGAAGGTTTGAACCAGCAGTTGGTACCTTATTTCATTTCGAGCCATCCGGGCTGCCAAAATACCGACATGGCCAACCTGGCTGCCGAAACCAAACAACTGGATTTCAAGCTGGAGCAAGTGCAGGACTTTACCCCAACACCCATGACACTGGCCACCGTGATTTACTACACCGGCTACCATCCCTATACGATGGAGAAGATTTACACGGCCAAATCGAAAAAAGACAAACTATCGCAACGCAAATTCTTTTTCTGGTATAAAAAAGAGTACAAACAACAAATCCGGCAAGAATTGCTTAAATTGAACCGCAAAGATTTATTAAAAAAGATTCTGGATTGAAGATTGGTCATTGGTGATTGGGTTTGAATTCGGAATTAGAAACGATAGTTGATATGAAAACAAAGTTTACGCTCATTGGATTGTTTTTTCTACTTCTTGGCTGTGCTGAAATGCAACAAATTGCCAAAACCATTTACGATGATCAGCAACCGCTCAGCCAAAATGAGATTGTGGCCGGCTTGAAGCAGGCTCTGGTTGTAGGGACCGACAGCTCGGTATCCGAACTCTCAGGATTAAATGGCTATTTAAAAGACGAAGCGGTGAAAATTTTGCTTCCGCCCGAGGCCGATATCATCACCAAAAATCTGAGCAAGCTTCCCGGTGGACAGGATTTGGTTGATAAAGTGATTACCAGCATCAACCATGCCGCTTCGGACGCTGCCAAAGACGCCGCGCCCATCCTGGTAAACAGCATCAAAACCATGAGCATACAAGATGCAGCCGGGATTTTAACAGGCGGTGATTACGCGGCAACGGACTATTTGCGGCGAACTAACTACGAGGCCCTGCTTGCCCTCTATCAACCCAAAATTGAAGGTTCGCTTAACAAAAAAGTCGTGGGCAACTACACCGCGCAGCAATCGTGGGATGAAATGACCGGCAAATGGAACCAGGTAGCCGGCTCGTTTGTGGGCCAACTGGCCGATTTAGAAACTGTTGAAACGGACCTGAGCGCCTACCTCACCAAAAGAGCGCTGGATGGCTTATTCCTGAAAATTGGCGAAACTGAAAAGAACATCCGGCAAGATCCGGCAGCCCGGGTGACAGATTTATTAAAACGGGTATTTGCGAGGCAGTAAGTCATCGGAGATTGGTCATTAGTTGTCATTCAATGGTCATTTATAGTTAGTTAATCCTTATGAACTAATATTTACTGGAGATAATTGTTTTTGTCTAATGATTATTTCCAGTAAATATTAGTTCAAGATCGGAAGAGCGAAAAATAGGGAAAAAAAAAAAA